>JAEURZ010000009.1 GCA_016788905.1 Elusimicrobiota bacterium | reverse complement strand
ACCTCCGTCCCGCCACTGCCCGCGGCGAAATCGCCCTCGGCCACATACACCATCTCCACCGCCAGGACCTGTATCTTCACCTTCGAGGTCCGTAACAATCCGTGGTCGCTAAAGTTAAACACCGCCCGCACGTTCTCCACCGCCACCGGTCCCGCCCCCTCCGCCGCGCGACGCACGAACAGTCCCACCCGGTCGCTCGCCACAATAAGCTCAATCCCCGTGCCCGTTCCGGTGGAGGTGCCCACCGGGTTGATCCCCGCGCTCTCCAGCATCACATGCGACCAGGTCGTTGTGCTTTCCTCCTGCATCTTGAAGAACACCCAGGCCGCGTCGTGGTTGATGTTCGTGTATCGCCAGGAATTCGACCACGAAATGTCGAATTCAACAAAGCTCGTGGTGGAATCCCGCGGTACCAACGCCACGTTCGTTACCGCCAGGTCATTAGCCAGAACCCCGGCCGCCCCAAAAATCAGTCCCACCACCAACCCCACCGAGTTCATTCTCCCCATCCCCATTGTCGCGCCTCCTTTTTCGATCGTAACCCATTGAAATCCCACCAAATGTGCTCCCCTTGTCCAGCGATGTTACTATGGAATTTCCTCTTTCTTTTTAGCGGATCACCTTGCCACTGGGGATAAAAGCGATCTGTTTTCCATTCGTCGTCACGGGAAAACCGCTCGATGTCTTTATTGCGTTTCATCAAGAAAACAACTGTTTTAGTTCGGGTAATTGCTGAAATCCGGATTTTCCTAGAAGGAATAGGCCAGCCTGCATTTTTTTAACCCAGGAAGAACCCTTCGCGCGGAGACCTTCCCAGGCAAGAACAATGTCTCCCGGCCTCTCTGAGAGGAGCAAGGACAAAACTTGACCGCTTTGGTAAATGTCTTTCCCCGACCGGGCAGATTCCCCTGCCCACCGTTCCCCCTGAACGATCAGCTTGTGGAGAGCAAACCGGGCGGGTTGAGGCACTTTTACAAAAACGGGTCCTCCGCTTATAACAAGACCCGCAAGGGGGTCCGCCAACAGATAGTCGAGGTAGGGCAAGGGTTGAGCCGCGGCGTTCCACTGCGGAAAAAAGACCGGAGACTCTTCTTTTCCATTCGCAGGGGTCAATACATCAACGCGGAGGGCATGCCCTCGAACCTTGTAGGAGAAGGAATGGTTTCTGGGGTTCATTGCGGGGACAGGAAGAAATCCCATTTTAAGACGATCAAGCGCTGTCGGGACATGGTCCTTTTGGTTTGGAACCACCACTTGAACCGGTGGGAGGGCCATATCGATGTCTTGGGTCAAAACAGCCCCGGAAGACCAACGCGCTCCCAGAAGATTTCCAAGCACGGGCAAAGCGTGGGTTCCGACCAACACCCCCCCCCCTTGAAAAAGCCCCGCGTTCGACAAGGCGGCCAGGACACACCCGGAAGAAATCTCAGTGAATAGAGCCCCCCCCACTCGAAGTTGCGCGCAGAGCCTCTGGAGTGAAAATTCTTCCTCTTCAATCGATTTTTTTTCTTTGACATAGAGGTCGACCAACCGGACCAAATCAGGAGATTGTTTGCCGATGTAAACCTGTCGAAATTCTCCCCCAGGCAAAGAAGCCTGAAAATAAATATAGCGAACCCCCTTAATGGTTTTAGAAACAAATCCCCCAGGGGCATGACCCAACGATCGACTCGCCTCCCGAATCTTCACCCGATCCAACAGTTCGGAGTAGATTGTTTGGGTCGTTAAGTCCTGTTTTGTGGGAGGAACAAATTTCATTATACGTAGATTACATAAATCCTACGTATAACTGCAATAGTCCACGGGCCAGCGAGCCATTTTACGGGTGGCTTTTGGCCTACGCCTGCGTTGCTCGTCAGTCACATACGCCTCCCGTATTTAGGCTAGGAACCGGTTTTATCAAATTTTTGGGGATACAAAAGGGCCCGCAATCGTTCCCCGTCTGTCACGGGAGGCTGGCACGTGAAATGATGGCAGAGGTAGGCGGCGGGTTGCCCTTGAACCAGGCCCATGTTCTCCAGAAAAGGGACCCGTTCCACCCAGAACGCCCGAAGGGACCCTTCATCCAAAAGCCGAACCGTTAAATTCGGTCGAAAACGAGATCGCCCCACGCGAATTAAGTCTTGGGTCGCGGGAAGCGAAGCGTCCCCCACAATCACGAGGTCCGATGGGGAAGCCTGGGCGTAGAGGCGCGCCGCCTGGAGGGCCGGATAGGCCCGGGGCCCGGGGGCTGTGGCGAAATGGGCCTTCATCATCCGATCCGCCGCGTGACCGAAATCTTCCCGCCCCAAAATCCGCCCCAAACGCAAAAGCGTCAACACGGACACGCTGGCCGCCGAGGGTTCCACGTTATCCCCCTCTTCCCGCGCACGAAACGGCAGGAGAGGATCTTGATCTTCCCCACTGCTGAACAGAGCCCCACTGGTGGGATCCTGAAATTCTTTCAAGGTAATGTCCATGAGCTGTTCGGCCCAGAGGAGATGCGTCACATCAAAATCGGCTTCATACAAATCAACAAGCCCTTGAGCGAGAAAAGCGTGATCGTCCGCAAAAGCGAAAACAGCCCGTTTCCCTTCCCGCCACCGCCGGAAAAGGCGTTCGCCGTCCCAAAGTTCTTGCTTCAAAAATTTCGCCGCCCGCTGAGCCGCGGCCCGATAGCGGGTGTCGTCCAGAACAATCGCCGCGCGAGCGAACGCGGTTAAGGCGAGCCCATTCCAGGACGTGAGGATTTTATCGTCCAGATGGGGGCGCGGTCGCTGGGAGCGAACCGACAAAAGCTGAGCCCGCGCGTGGCCCAACCGTCGACGGGATTCTTCCACAGGAATTCCGAGGGACCCGGCGACCTCCGCAAGGGGACGGGCCTCATGCAAAATATTTTTGTTTCCGAATTCCCCCTGGGGATCTTCGGTCACGTTCCCTTCCGGAAAAACGCCATAGAAAGAGGCAAAAAGAGGGAAATCCACATCCCCGATCACTTTTCGAATCTCTTCCGCTTCCCAAACGTAAAACGCCCCTTCCCGTTTTTCGGTGGACTCTTCGTTTTGGGGAAAACTGTCGGCGTCTTCCGCGGAAAAAAAGCCCCCCTCCGGGTGACACAGGTCCCGGAGCAGGTAATCCAAAGTGGCGCGGGCCGTTCCAGCAAAAAAATCCTCCCCGGTCAGGTGAAAGGCGTCCACATAGTTGACGGCCAACTGGGCGTTGTCGTAGAGCATTTTTTCAAAGTGGGGGAGGAACCAACGGTCGTCTGTTGAATAGCGGTGAAACCCGCCCCCCACCTGGTCAAAGAGCCCCCCCCGGGCCATGTGGGAAAGGGACGTGACCGCCATGGACTGAGCTTTCGCCCCTTCCGGCCCGCCCACCGCCGCGGCGTAACGAAACAGAAAAAAAGTATTAACCGGCATGGGGAATTTGGGCGCCCGGGAAAATCCCCCGTTTTGATCGTCGTAGGTCTCTTCCAAGGACTTTCGGCACTCCTCCCACGAACCCGTATCCTCCGAAGAAGCGGAACCCGTTGGAACAAGATACTCCCGTGTGGCCTGGGTCAAATGGTCTCCCTGGGACAAGAGACGGCTCTTGGTCGCGGGATCTCGCCAAGCCTTGCTGATGGCCTCCACGACGGCCGGCCACCCCCGGCGACCGTGCCGGTCTTCCGGGGGGAAATAGGTTCCCCCTGTAAACGGTTTTCCCTCGGGAGTGACGAACACGTTCAGCGGCCATCCGCCTTGCCCCGTCATGGCCTGAACCGCGGTCATATAAAGGCGATCCACATCCGGCCGTTCTTCCCGATCCACTTTAACCGCCACCACATGTTCGTTCATTACCGCCGCAATGGACGGATTTTCAAAACATTCCCGTTCCATCACGTGACACCAATGACAGGTGGAATACCCGATGGAAATCAGAAGGGGTTTATCCTCCCTTCGCGCTTTCTCAAAAGCTTCGCGCCCCCAGGGGAACCACTCCACAGGATTTTCCGCGTGCTGGAGCAAATAGGGGCTGCTTTCATGGGCCAAGCGGTTTTTCATCCCCCTATCTTACCCTTTTCCAAGAATATCGTGAGGTTGCGGGACCCCTTGCGAATTGTTAGTCTTTCCATGTGAGACCCTCGGGAACTCTTACCCGCGCGCGGCGTTACCATGGGTGATGAACGCCGCCAAGAATTTAAAGAAAAAGCCCTCCCCCTCCTGGACGAACTGTATGGGGCAGCCCTTCGTATGACCCGAAACCCCGCGGCGGCGGAAGACTTGGTGGCGGATGCCTTTGCCCGGGCCTGGAAAAACATCGATCAGTTCAGTCCCGGAACCAACATGCGCGCGTGGCTTTACCGCATCCTCACCAACGCCTACATCAATCATTTCCGAAAGAAAAAGCGCGAACCTGAGAAGGTTTCCGTTGACGCCTACGAAAAAATAGACCTCTTCCACTTTTTCAATAAATTGGCCGCGCACGCACCGGCGTCACCGGACCCCGCCAAAGAAGTCATGGGCCGTCTGACCAATGAAGAGTTTCGGAAAGCCCTGGACGCTCTCCCGGACGAATACCGGGCCGCCGTCGTCCTTTTCGATTTGCAAGGCCTTTCCTATCAAGAAGTGGCGGATTCTCTGGAAATCCCCCTGGGGACGGTTCGGTCCCGGTTGGCCCGGGGCCGCGGTCTTTTGCAATCGAGCCTCCACCGCCATGCCGTGGATGCGGGCCTTCTGGAGATCACCCCATGACCAACCCGTTCGACCCGAAACATTGGCACGTGTGCGAGGAAGTCATCGATCGCCTTCACGACTTTTTGAACAAACGGGAACTCACCCCCGCGGACGAGGAACAAATTCGCCAACATCTGAAGCAATGCCCCCCGTGCGGCGGCCGATTTAAGTTTGAAGAGCGTTTGGTGGAACGATTGAAAGAATCGGACCCCTGCGAATGCCCCGAGCGTCTGAGGGCCCGCGTCAATACGCTCCTGGATTTGGGTTGAAAATGCTAAAATAGGGTTGGATCTGGGAACTTTAGTTCAGTTGCCGTGTTCTAGTTCATAACCCTATAGAAGGAGGTTGCCATGTTCGGACCCGGCTGTGGTTGCTAGTTAAACGGGGGGATGAAAGCGTCTTTTCATTCCCCCGTTTTTTATTTTCAGGTCAGTCCTCATCCCCCCTATGAAACCCCTACCTCTCCCCTCCCGAACTTCCTTTCTTTTGCGGGCCTTACGTTATCCCAATTACCGACTGTTTTTCGGCGGTCAAATCATTTCCCTGGTGGGGACATGGATTGGATCCACCGCGATCAGTTGGTTGGTTTATCGTTTAACCGGTTCTGGCCTAGCCCTGGGGGTGGTGGGTTTTGTGGGCCAATTTCCGGCTTTTATCATCACCCCCTTCGCGGGGCTCGTTGTCGATCGGTGGGACCGCCGGAAACTCCTCATCACAACCCAAACCCTCTCCATGGTCCAATCCTTTGCCTTGGCTTTCGTCGTTTTAACCGATCGAGCCACGCTCCCGGCTTTGTTGGTCCTGGCGGGGCTCCAAGGAGTCGTCAACGCCTTTGATATGCCGGGCCGCCAAGCTCTCGTGGTGGATTTGATCGAAAAAAAAGAAGATTTGGGGAACGCCATTGCGCTCAATTCCTCTTTGTTTAACCTCGCGCGGTTGGTGGGGCCCTCCCTGGGGGGACTCCTCATCGTGGCGGTGGGGGAAGGAGTATGTTTTCTGGCCGATGGGGTCAGTTATCTGGCGGTGATTGGGGCCCTCCTCGCCATGAGGGTCCGCCCCCGAGTGATTGCGCCTCCCCAAACCCAAGGCACGCTCAACCAACTGTGGGAAGGATGGCGTTACACATTTAAGTCACCCACCATTCGCCCCATCCTTATCCTGCTCGCTCTTTCGAGCCTCATGGGCGCCCCCTACATGACCCTGGTTCCCCTCTTTGCTGGGAACGTCTTGGGCGGGGGCCCCCACACCCTGGGGTTTCTCATGACCGCCGCCGGGGTGGGCGCTTTGGCCGGAGCCTTGACCCTGGCGGGGCAAAAACCGGACGAAAAATTACGGAACTGGATTCCCCGGGGAGCAGGACTTTTCGCGGTGGGATTAATCGCTTTTTCGTTCTCCAAAACCCTCTGGCTTTCCATGGGACTCTTGGTGGTGTGCGGGTTTGGATTTATGATTCAAATGGCGACCAGCAACACCCTGATTCAAACCACCGTGGACGACGATAAACGGGGCCGCGTCATGAGCCTTTTCATCATGGCGTTCCTGGGCGTCGCCCCCTTCGGGGCCCTCATCGCCGGAAGCCTCACCGAAAAGATCGGCGCCCCCCACACGCTTCTCGTGGGTGGAATCTGTGTGCTCGCGGGAACGTTTTGGTTGAACAGGAAAGGGAAAAACGGCACAGGGAAAGATTCGAACCTTCGAAGGGCGTAGCCCGCCAGATTTTCAGATCCAAGGTGTAAAAATTCGTCTATCAATACTATTGATCGCTAATCTTTTATGCTAATAAAAATTGCCCATTTGTTTTGAGGCTTACGGATGTTTTTCAACAACCCGTTTCTTCCCACCAACAGCCACTAGCCCGGAATCTTCAGTTGGGCGCGAGGACCGGCCAGGCTCAGAGAGCCTGGCACCTGAAGCGGCAGAGCCGCTGATGCGAGACGGAAAAGACGGACTTTTTTACGAACAAAAAAGTGCAGGTCGTAGCGGGGAGCACTATTGTTCTACCCGAAAAAACCCATTTCCCGAACGACACACGCTCACTCATGGGCTTCAAATCAGATATAATTTTGCCATGGGACTCGTCATTGCAGATATCCAATTAAAAAACCCCCGGGAAGATGGGATTTCACCGATGACGGTTCAGGCGTTGGTGGATACCGGGGCTGTCCATTTGTGCATCCCCCAACATACACAGATTCAACTTAAGTTGGAAGAAATTGACAAGAAGGAAGTCATTCTGGCCAGTGGCGACAAAATACTTGTCCCCTATGTCGGGCCCATTGAGATTCGATTCAAAAACAGAATCGGCTTCGCGGGGGCCCTTGTGATGGGAGACCAAGTTCTCCTCGGGGCCATCCCCATGGAAGACATGGACCTCGTTGTCATTCCCCGTCTCAGAACCATTGACGTTAATCCCGAAAGCCCCAACATCGCAAGCTCAATCGCAAAATAATTTCACTAAAAAAAACTGCACAGGGAAGGATTCGAACCTTCGAAGGGCGTAGCCCGCCAGATTTACAGTCTGGTGCATTTGACCGCTCTGCCACCTGTGCAAAATCGGAAGGAGTTCAATATACCCGATTTGTCGACGAAAATCAATTTTTCTCTCCAAGACGGGCCCCTCCCCTCGCATTGACACAGGGGTCCAAGAGAGTTAAATTTGTTTTTACAACGGTAAAAGGAGTTCCCCATGTCCCTCACCCCATCAACGATGTTGCCCTTAGGAACCCTGGCCCCGGCCTTTCGGCTGCCGGATGTCACGACCGGACAACAGGTTTCTCTGGATGACTTTTCACGTTTTGACGCTCTGCTGGTCACGTTCATTTGCCGCCATTGCCCCTACGTCAAACATATCGAGAAAGAATTGGCTCGCCTCGGTCGGGATTACGCGCGGAAAAGTGTGGGGATCGTGGCCATCAGCTCCAACGACGCCGAGACCCACCCGGACGATGGCCCCACGTTTCTAAAAGAACAGGCCCGGGAAGCCGGTTTTTCATTCCCGTACCTTTATGACGAAACCCAAGCCACGGCCAAGGCGTATTCGGCCGCCTGCACACCCGATTTTTTCCTGTTTGACAAAGGACGCCGGTTGGTCTACCGCGGCCAACTGGATGACAGCCGCCCCGGAAACAACAAACCGTTAACAGGGAAGGACCTTCGCGCCGCCATCCAAGCGGTTCTCACCAGTCAACCGGTCACCCTAAAACAGTTCCCCAGCACCGGGTGCAACATCAAGTGGAAACCCGGCACTCCCCCCACTTCAATTCAATAGATTTAGTGGCTTCAGAATGTAGGGTTGGTCTTTTAGAGGTGTTTCTTGGGCATCGCCTTTTGAATCCCCATTGAGGCGATTCGAGCACGATTTTGTGACGATAGTGGGGATGACCCTGTCCGATCCGGCCCGTAGGCCTTTGAGGGCCGGGAGTTGGGTCAGCCTCCGGCACAAAATCGCGCGCAGGCCGACGGGACCCGTTTCTTTTGGTCACTTTTCTTTGCGAGTCCAAAGAAAAGTGACCCGGGTCCAGGGCGGAGCGCTTGGCGGGGGTGGGAGGGGGTGGAACCCCCTTGCTTTGAAACAAAAGATTCCTCACGTGGTCCACGGCAAACTTGGAATCCCTTGAGTTTTTTACAGGGGGACCGCCGGGCGATCGAGCGTTCGATAGCCCACCGCTTCGGCCACGTGGTCTTCCCGTAAAACGTCTGACCCCGCCAAATCGGCGATGGTCCGGGACACCTTTAAAATCCGGTCAAAGGAACGGGCGGAAAGACCCAACCGCGAAACAGCGGCTTTCAGCAGAGCCTTTGACCCCGCGTCCAATTTACAGTGGGCCTTCACTTCTTTCCCGTTCATCAGCGCGTTGGCCCCGGCCCCCCGGGGCCCCAACCGCTCCTTCTGGAGAGCTCGGGCCGTTAACACCCGTTCCCGCACAACCCCTGTGGTTTCCCCCGGAGGAAGATCCTCCGTCATTTCCGCCAAGCTGAGCGCGGGGACTTCAATGTGCATATCAATTCGGTCCAAAAGCGGGCCCGATATTTTGGCCCGGTATTTCCGCACAGCGAAGAGCGGGCACACGCATTCCCGGTCCGGGTGGCCTTCGTAGCCGCAGGGGCAAGGGTTCATGGCTGCCACCAGGGTGAACCGCGCCGGGAAACGGACCGTCCGGGCCGCCCGGGAGATCGTGACCGACCCCTCTTCCAGCGGTTGCCGAAGAACTTCCAACACGTGCCGGTCAAACTCCGGCAACTCATCTAAAAAGAGCACGCCGTTATGGGCCAGGGAAACTTCGCCGGGCCGGGGGATGGACCCACCGCCGATCAACGCCACATCGGAGATGGTGTGATGGGGCGTTCGAAAAGGCCGTTCTCCCAGGGGTGCCGATGGACCGAGCCCGGCCACCGAATGAATTTTCCGCGTTTCAAGAGACTCCTCAAACCCCAGGGGGGGGAGGAGGCCGGGGAGGCGCCGGGCCAACATGGTTTTTCCTGAACCTGGAGGGCCGATCATGAGAATGTTGTGGGCCCCCGCCGCGGCCACCTCGAGGGCTCGCTTCGCAAACATCTGGCCTCGGATATCCGCGAAATCCAGCCCCTCTTCTGTTAAAACCTTTTTCTCTGTGGGGCGCGGGAGAACCGTGGGCGACCACTCGCCACGCAGATAACGAATGGTCTCTTCAAGGCTGGAGGTGGGAACCAGCGTAAGCCCTTCCACCACCGCCGCTTCGGCCGCGTTGGCGGCCGGCAAGATCAGCGCTTCCACCCCCGCTTCCCGAGCCGCGAGGGCGATGGGAAGAACACCCCGCACCGGCCGCACCCGTCCATCCAGAGCCAACTCACCAATCAAAACATGTTTCGACAAACGCTCCGAAGAAACCAATCCGTCCGCCGCCAAAACACCCAAAGCCATGGGAAGATCGAAAGCTGTCCCTTCTTTTTTGATGTCCGCCGGAGAAAGGTTCACGGTCACCCGCCGCACAGGGAAATCGAAACCGGAGTTCCGCACCGCCGCCACCACACGATCTTTCGATTCCCGCACCGCGGCGTCCGGCAAGCCCACCGTGGCAAACACCGGTAAGCCCGGAGACAGATCCACCTCCACATGAACGATGAACCCATCAATGCCGATCACAGCGGCGCTCATCACCTTCGCTAACATGGATCTAACCCCTCGTCCCACAGAAAAGAATGACCGATCTCAAAACACCACACTCCTTAACAAGATGAATTTATTTCACCATTATAGGATTCTTGGGCTTCACCAGGGGAACCACGCGATAGCGGACTAACGCCCACAGAATACGAACCCCCGCACGAAAGACCCCCGACCAGGTGCCGGAAATTTTGGACCGCCCCACCCGGGAACGATACCGCACAGGGACTTCCCTCACGCGCGCCCCACGACGAAGAGCCTTCACCTGCATTTCCACATTCCATCCAAAGGTGGGGTCTTCCATTGAAAGATCTTCCAGAAGATCGCGGCGAAGGGCCCGAAAAGGGCCGAGGTCCGTGAACGGTTGACCGAAATAGACCCGGATCACTCCACACGCCAAAGCGTTCCCCACCCGCTGGGGCCACGTTAACGACCCCCGAGGAGCGCCCCCTCGAATCCGAGACCCAATAACAAAATCCGCTTCCCCGCGAACGAGGGGATCCAAGAGCACCGGTAAATCTTCAGGGAAATCCGAATGATCCCCGTCCAAAATGACCACCACGTTCGCCTCGGCGGGCATGGCCCGGAGAGCCGCTTGCACCGCCCGGCCGTAGCCGCGGGAAGGTTCGTGCACCACATTCGCCCCCGCGGCCCTTGCCCGTTGAACCGTTTGATCCTGGGATCCGTTGTCGGCCACGATCACCCAAGAACACAGGTTTTGAGGAATTTCCTTCAACACCAGGGGCAACGCGTCCTCCTCATCCACCGCGGGAATAACCACACAAACCCGAGGTGGACCCAGGGGGGTGGGCGACCAGACCCGGTGCGGTCGGCGGGTCCGCTGAAGTTCCCAGAAGAGAAGAGCATACACGGGAAGGTATTCCACCCAGGGGACCCACGCCGGAAGTTTCCACATTCCCGTGGTCGCATACACCGGAATCACCAGGTAGGAAAGGGCGGCCAGTCCCGTGAGGGCGATCCCCGATGGACAGGGATAGAGTGTGACGAACGGAAGGATCCAGAGGACATACCAGGGATGAACCACCGGACTGAGCGCGATCGAAAGGGCAATCACTATTCCGGCGTAAACAGAAACTTGCCGATCTTCTAAAGTGAGGGCCAAGAGACCGGCAACGCCCCCCGCGACAACAGCGAAAACAATTTTGATCATCTCCGTCGACCATGGGGTCCCCTTCAGGAGAAGAGCGTAAACGCTCGCGTTAAAAGACCATCGCTGGGCGTAGGTGGCGGCCCCTTGAAAGAATCGGCTCAGTTCCGACAAGGGCATGAGAAAATAGACCGCGTATCCCAACAGCACCACGAGAAGGAAATAGCCCAAAATCCCCCGACCGCGTTGGCGAAGGATCATCCACGGCAAAAAGATCAGGGAAGCAAACTTCCCCAGAAAAGCGAGTCCCCACAGTCCCCCCGCCCGACGAAACAAACTCGCCTCCCACGCGAAAACACCCGCCACCAGAAACAAGAGTCCCAGGGAATCCATGTGTCCTGAGGACCAAAATTCGACGATCAAGAGGGGGTTCCACGCGTAAAGGAGCAACCGATCAGGGCCTTGGCCCCGGCGAGAAAGGAACAAAACCATCAACCCCAGTAGACAAAGTTCTAAACCCGCAAAGAGCGCTTTTTGGGCTGAGAGGGTTGGGACCCGAGCCGCCAGCCGGAACGCCATCTGCGATAAGGGGGGGTATAGGGTCGCGACCGTGGGATGGTTGACGGGAGGTTGCGCGGGGTTCCGAAAAACGTCCAGGGCCGGATCCGCCGGAGCGTATTGGTAAGGATTGATCCCCGCCGCCTGGACACGCCCGTCCCACAAGTAACGGTGGATGTCATCGGAAAGGCTGGGAGGCGAAAAGAAAGCAATGCTTCGAAAGAGGACCGCCGTTCCGATGACAAATCCCCACCCGAAAAGTCCCTGGGGCTTTTTGCGAACCACTTCCAGGACATACAACCCGAAGAGAAGGGCGAAGAGCCCTAAGAAAGCCGGGACATGGTCGCGCCAGGGGGTCAAGAAGAGAGAGCCCCCCCACACCGCCGCCATTCCGACCGCGACGGCATAGGACAAAATCACCCCTCCTCCCTCGAACGAAACGCGTGAACCAACGTCAACAAACCCACATACGAAAAACCCAGGAAGAAAAGGAGCAGGAACGGCAGGGTCCCCGCTTGCTCGTGACGAACGCCCCAAACGGACGCCACCGCAAAGTAGACCGCCCCCGAAATCTCCACCACACCCCAGGACGCCCCGCGCGGGCGATAACGTTTAGCCTTCCAAGCTTCTTTCTTCCCCATCACATTGAATTTGGCTGTACGAATGAAACTGGACCGGTGGTTGAACAGGGCACTGATCACCGCCCGACTGTTGTTCCAGCTCATCCCCGGCCCGAAGGCCAACAGGGCTGGCAAATCATGGAAAGACAAGAGGCTCGCCGATTCCCCCGATTCGCGGCGAACGTAGGCGTAGTAGAGAAGGACCGCGGACGCGCTGACCACAAAAACGCTCGTTTCCACCGCTCCAAGCCACAGGGGGACAGCTCCCGTGGCCCGCAAATACAGAAGTGGAAACAAAAGTACCGCCAGCAACAGGAAGACCACGTGAGCCAAATTCCCCGCCAAATGAACCGTCCCCTCGACTTTGGCGACCCAGGGGGCACGGCTCCGCCAAAGGGCGGGAAGGATCTTTTTCCCCACCTGAATCGCCCCCTTGGCCCAACGATGTTGTTGCTGTCGAAACGATCGCATGTCGGGTGGAAGTTCAGCTTCGCAAACGAGATCGGGAAGATAGAGGAACCGCCATCCGTTCATTTGGGCCCGGTAGGAAAGGTCCAAGTCTTCCGTCAGCGTGTCGTCGGACCATCCCCCCGACGCTTCGATGGTTCGTCGCCGCCAAACCCCCGCTGTCCCGTTAAAATTGAAATAGGCCCCACCGCGATTTCGCGCTGTTTGTTCAATCACGAAATGGCCATCCAGGTAGAGCCCCTGCAAGCGCGTCAGAAAGGAGAAACCCCGATTGAGGTGACCCCATCGGCCCTGGATCAACCCCAACTGGGGATCCTGGAAGTGCGGGATCACTTTCTTTAAAAATTCCGTTGGAGGAACGAAATCAGCGTCGAAAACAGCCAAATATTCTCCCCGCGCCAATTCCGTCCCATGGGCCAAAGCCCCTGCCTTGAATCCGTTCCTGTTGACCCGACGGATGTGCTGAACCGACACCCCGTGTTCCCTCCAATAGGAGGCCCGTTCCGCGGCCAGAAGGGACGTATCATCCGTGGAATCGTCCAACACCTGAACTTCAAATCGGTCTTTGGGATAATCCAACCCGGCCGCGGCATCGATCAACCGGGTCACCACGTAGCGTTCGTTAAAGACGGGGAGCTGAACGGTCACGAAAGGCCATTCGGACGGAGGAGGAGGGGTCTCCAATCGCGGCGCCCGTTTGTAATAGCGAATATAAAGGTACAGAATCCAGAAACGGTGAAGGGCGAACAACACCATCACCGCTAAAGAAAAGAGATAGAGACCCAGGATAAGAGAAGCTGAAACGAACATGAGAACATTCCCATCGTTGACGGAGATTTCCGGAGGCTTGGAACCTTCATTATGCCATTATTTTCAAGGGAACTCTTTCCCGAGGAAACCGTTCTTATGACATAATGGGGAAAGCGTCTTTTCTCACGTCTTTCTCTGGAGGTCGTCCCTTGAATTATTACGAGTCCAAAGATCTTTCTCGCTTCGCCGAAGTAGGCAAATTCGCCACCCCGCTCATGAAAAAGTTTTTCGATTATTATGGCGCCGCCACCGGCCAAGACGGGGCGCTCAGCAAACGGGAAAAATCACTTATAGGTTTGGCCATTGCCCACGCCCAGAAATGCCCCTATTGCATCGACGCCTACACAACCCAATGCCTTGAAACAGGTTCTAATCCCGAACAAATGACCGAGGCGATTCATGTGGCCGCCGCCATCATGGCGGGCATCACCTTGGTCCATGGTGTCCAGATGCACAACCATTTGGAGAACAAAGGCGCGTGACCGCCGCGGCAACATCCCTCTCCCGGGAAACGAAATCCCCCTGGGATTTTGAAGCGGCCCTTTCCCACGCGGGGCTCACCCTCCCCCCGCTTTCCATAGAAACGCTTCAAGTCAACCTGGGAAAACTCTGCAACCAGGCCTGCGCCCATTGCCATGTGGACGCGTCCCCCGCTCGCCGAGAAATAATGGATCGCCCCACCGTGGACCGATGTCTGAACCTTTTGGCAAAAACCCCTACTCTCACCACGTTGGATCTCACGGGCGGAGCGCCGGAACTAAACCCGCATTTCACCTTGTTCGTAAAGTCCGCCCGTGCGTTAGGGAAACGGGTCATGGTTCGCCACAATTTAACCGTCACCTGGGACCCCCACCCCCTGACCGGGGAAAGTTTGGAATACCTTCTCGACTTCTTTGCCCAGGAACAGGTGGACGTGGTCTCCTCCCTTCCTTACTACCAAGCGTATTTCACGGACAAGCAAAGAGGAAGCGGCGTTTTCGAAAAGAGTCTCCGGAGTTTGCGCGCGCTCAATGAACGCGGGTATGGACGGGCAGGGTCTTCCCTGATTCTTAACCTGGTCTATAACCCCGTGGGGGCTTTTCTGCCCGCGGACCAAAAAACGCTGGAGGCGGATTTCAAACGGGAACTCCTCACCCATTTCGGCGTCACCTTTAACCAGCTTTTCACCATCACGAATATGCCCATCAAACGCTACCGGAAATTTCTCGAACGCACCGGGGGATACGAGGACTACATGGCCAAATTGGTGGCGGCGTTTAACCCCGGAGCCGCGGCGGGAGTCATGTGTCGAAATTTGATCAGCGTGGGGCACGACGGCCGTGTCTACGACTGCGATTTCAATCAGATGTTGGATCTGGACGCGCGAAATCCAGACCCTGTGACCCTGGAAACCTTGGACATCAAAAAAATGGTCGGACGTCAGATTCAGTTCGGCTCCCACTGTTTTGGATGTACGGCGGGCGCCGGATCCAGTTGCGGCGGGACAACCGCCTAAAACCGCATGGCTCTTTCCGCGACGGAACCCACCGGTGTCAAAACCCCGGGCCACCCCCGCCTTCTTTTGTTTGTCCGAGCCCCCACACCGGGGCGCTGCAAAACGCGGCTCTCACCGCCTCTTTCTCCCTTGCAAGGCGCGGCCCTCTACCGAGCCTTTTGCGTTGACGTTCTGACGTCCGCCCGCGCCACGGGAACGGAGGTCCACTTGGCCTACGCCCCCTCCAACGAACAGCCCAACCCCACCTGGCTCGCGAGCGACGTGCCCTCTTTTGAACAACAGGGTCCCACCCTGGGGGATCGATTGATCCACGCCTTCGAAACGATCTTTCGGGATGGGCCGGGCCCCGTCGCTGTGATCGGAACCGACGCGCCCACGTTAAGTGCGACCCAAATTCTCGAAACTTTCTCCGCGCTGTCCCACGTGGACGCCGTTTTCATCCCCGCTGAAGATGGAGGCTATTGCCTCGCGGGTCTTTCTCAACCCCAGCCTTCCCTTTTCAAGAACATTCCCTGGTCCACTTCCGAAGTGATGGCCACCACCCTCCGTGCCGCCGTCGGTCTTCGGGTTCAAACATTCCCCCCTCACTATGATGTGGACACCCCCCAGGACCTCCAACGCCTTTCGATCACACTCCAGTCGCTCCCCGACACGATCGCCCCAAAGACACGGCAGTGCTTAAAGGAATTAACCGCGGGGGCCCCATGCTAAGTTTATTGACCCGCTACGGGCGTTGGTTGCACGGCCAATGGCCTGCCGGCCGGGTGGAACCCCTTCCCGAAACAGGCCCGGAAGGCCAAACGAGCCTACCGGGTGTTTACGTGGTGGGTGACCTGCGGGGAATCCCCCTCCTTAAATTTGCCGCGGATTCCGGGGTCCGCGCGGTTCGTCGGATCCAAGAAGATCTTCGTAAGGAACCCGCCGCTCCCGAGGTTCTGGACCTCCTGATTGTTGGGGGCGGGGTGGCGGGAATGGCCGCGGCCCTGGAAGCTCGTAAAATGGGTCTCCGGTTTGAAGTTGTCGAGGCCAACGAACCCTTCTCCACACTGATCAATTTCCCGAAGGGGAAACCGATTTTCACTTACCCCACCTCCATGACCCCGGCCGGTGATCTCCAATTCACCGCCATGGTCAAGGAACCACTCGTTGATGAATTACGGCGGCAAACCGAAAGAGAAGGTGTCACCCTTCGAATCGCCCGCGCCGAATCTGTTCGCCCCTCCTCGAAAGGAATCGAGGTTCGCCTGGAAGGGGCCGAACCCCTGTTCGCCCGTCGCGTGATTGTGGCGTTGGGGCGTAGCGGAAACTTCCGAAAAATGGGGGTCCCGGGAGAAGATCTGGACAAGGTCACCAACCGCCTTCATGACCCCGCGGTGTATAAGAATCAAAACGTTTTGGTCGTAGGTGGGGGAGATTCTGCCCTAGAAGCCGCGATCGCTCTGGCCGATAGCGGTGCCGCCGTCACCCTGTCCTACCGAGGAAAAGAGATCACCCGCGCCAAGCCGGAAAACATTCAGCAACTCCACGCTCGGGCCAGCGAAACAGGTGTCGGACGTGTCGGCCTTCGCCTGAACACCACCGTCCAAGAAATTCGGCCCCAGGAAGTGAGCCTTCGAACGTCCACCGGGACGGAAGAAAATGTTGAGAATGACGTGCTCTTCTCCCTGATCGGCCGGGATCCCCCCCTTTCCTTTTTCAAGCGCTCGGGATTGAAGCTCACAGGAGAATGGACCCGGGGTGCGCGATGGGCTTTTGCCGGATTCTTTCTTTTTTGTCTCGCTCTCTACAACTGGAAATCCGGAGGAATTCTTTCGGGTGTGTTTTATTCCCAAGGATGGTTCCCCACCTTTTTAGCCGAGTGGACCCGCCCGGGTGGGATCGACCCCAAAAGTTTAGGGGGCGTCCTTCTCCTGTCCGCGTCGTCTCCCTCGTTTTATTACACGTTGGCCTATAGTTTCTTGGTGGTCTATTTTGGAATTCGGCGCATTCGATTTCGTCAGACCCCCTACATCACGGCCCAAACACTAACGCTCATGGTCATCCAAATCGTTCCCCTCTTTCTCCTTCCGGAAATCCTCCTGCCCTGGTTGGGTGGAAAAGGGTGGATTCCTGCCTCCGTTTTAGATGCCCTTTTTCCCATGGTGAACTACGGACATGGGCGGGAATATTGGCGCGCCTATGGGTTCATCCTGGCCTGGCCGCTGATGATCTATAACGTCTTCACCGACAAACCGCTTTTCGGGTGGCTGGCCATCAGCCTGGTTCAAACCTTTGTCATGATCCCCGGACTTATTTATTTCTGGGGGAAAGGCGCCTATTGCGGTTGGATTTGTTCCTGCGGTGCGTTGGCGGAAACCCTGGGGGACGCCCACCGACAAAAGATGCCCCACGGGCCCCGATCCAACCGATGGAATTTCGTGGGGCAGGGGATATTGGCTCTTTGTTTTATTCTTTTAGCGTGGCGGATCCTAGGATGGCTTCTCCCCCCCGAATCCCTTTGGAATCAATGGTTCAACCACGCTAAAATTACTTACAAGTGGGGGGTGGACGTCTTTCTCGCGGGAGTGGTGGGTTACGGTTTTTATTTCTGGTATAGCGGAAGAGTGTGGTGCCGCTGGTTCTGCCCGCTGGCGGCACTCATGCACATCTACGCCCGGTTCAGCCGGTTTCGTATTTTCTCAGACAAAAAGAAATGCATCTCGTGCAATGTGTGCACCAGCGTCTGTCACATGGGCATCGACGTCATGAACTTTGCCAACCGGGGACGGCCCATGGAAGACCCTGAATGCGTCCGGTGTTCCGCCTGCGTGCAAAGCTGCCCGACCGGTGTGCTTTCATTCGGGCAGGTAAACGCCCAAGGGCAGTTGATGAAACAGGACACCCTTCCCGCCAGCCCAATCCAGGAACGGGAAAAACGACAGGGAATCTCTACACCCGAATAAGTTCCACGGACCCGTTTAACGCGTGGGCCAAACGGGCCGCCCCGGCATCGGAAGCGGTGTGAAGTCGAACCCGTTGGGGTCGTTTCCCCTCAGGCATATCGGAAATAAAATGGGCCACAGGCAAAAAGGTTCCCCCTTCCCCCTCACCAATAAAATAGTCAAGGCTGACATCGGTGACGTCCCCCTCTTCTAATAGATGAAGGGCCTCAGCCACTGTTCGAGCCAAAACCCATCCCCCGGGAGGCATCCGAACGTCATCCACGTAAAGTTTCATGTTCGCGCCCGCCGTTTGCGGCGAGAATTGGATTTGGGCTTGGGCGGTTTCGTTTCCCCAGACCACAAACAACCCCGCTTCGAGGTCCGGGCTTGTTCCTCCAACGCAACCAAAGGTCCTTTCAAGAGTCCATCCCGTTTCCACGCTTTCCCCATCCCTTCCGCCACCAATTGGGCGTCCACGCTCTGGCCTTCCGTGGTAAAAACATAGGCCAACAGTCGTCCGTAAGCGTCCCGGGAACGTTCGTCGAAGGCCAAACGGACAGCCCCACCCACCAACACCCGGTTCCGATCGGTGGCCTCGCGATAACAGGCGTCGCCCCGTTCCGTGGTGTTCACCCCGTAATACCGCAAAAAGGTGGGTTGATCGTCCCACAGAATTTCAAGGGTATCGCCATCCACCACACGGAGGACAGGAACTTTGGGGAGAGATTCCGGATCACACACCATCCCGGAATCGTTCGCGTGAAGGGCAAGGGATCGAACCGAAGGCAGGGGGGATTTCGAAGGGGAAGAGGTTTGGGGGGCCCCATAAAAAACGAGAAGGCCCCCCACCGACATCCAAAACAAGGGGGAAATCACCCGCTTGAAATACGAGAGCGAAAAAGGACGATTTTTCACGGAGAATTAATCTTATTTTTATTAGTTGGGCCCGGGATTCGACAAAAAAATAGGTCGCGGAAGCGGATCTGTTGCCCCAGGGGCCAGGCGGGCTGCATCCTGACGATCTTCACACCCAACGGGGAATAAATTAGGGTCGTTGTTCGAGAACGACGAACGGACGATGGGCTGGTCCCACATAATCCGTTCGCGGGCGAATCAGCCGGTTGTCCGCCAACTGCTCAAAAATGTGGGCGCACCACCCCGCCACGCGACCCGCGGCAAAAACCGCGGTAAAGAGATCGATGGGTATCCCCATCAAATAGAGAACGGAAGCGGAATAAAAATCCACGTTCGTGTAAATATTTTTTCGCCGCTGGACAGCTTCCGCCACTTTGATCGAGATGTTGTACCACCGCAAATCGCCCTTCTCCTGGGAAAGCCGGTGGGACATGGCGCGCAAGGGGCCGGAACGAGGGTCCTCCACCTTATACACCCGGTGGCCAAACCCCATAATTTTGTGTTTTTCTTTTATCGCTTGATCAACCCAGGCTTCCGCCTTGTCGGGGTCCCCGATTTGAAGAAACATTTCCATGGCTTTCTCGTTCGCGCCGCCGTGTAAGGGTCCCTTGAGAGAACCCAAGGCCCCGGACACCGCTGAATGTATGTCGGACAGGGTTGAAACGATCACCCGCCCGGTAAAGGTGGACGCGTTCAGATCGTGGTCCGCCAACAGGGACAAGTACATATCCAAGGCATCAACGCACAGGGGGCTGGGTTTTTGACCGCTCAGCATGTAGAGAAAATTGGCCGAATGGCTCAGAGACGGATCGGGTGGAATGGGGGCCTGGCCACGGCGAATACGGTCCCAGGCGGCCGCCAGGGTGGACAAACGGGCCACCAACTGAATCGCGCTCTGACGATTGGTGTCCAAAGATCGAACAGCCGTGTCAGGGGGCAGCATGTCCAAAAGCGTAACGCCTCCCCGCAAAACGTCCATGGGGTGGCACTTTTTGGGAAACCTTTCCATGACCGCAAGAACTTCGTTGGGCAGAGCCCGACTCTCGGCAAGGGATTGAGAAAAAGATTTAAGTTGCGAACGGTTGGGAAGTTCCCCTTCCCACAAGAGATAGACGGTTTCCTCAAAAGAGACCTTGCCCGCCATCGCCACCGCGTCATACCCTTTGTACAACATCCGCCCCTCAATTCCATCGAGGAACGTAATAGAGGAAGGCCCCACCACGACGTCTTCCAGTCCCTTCGGGGTATGCATCGGGAGCGAGGTATCGGTCATAACGTTCGGATTATACAAACGTCCACTCCCCGGCTCAAGGATTCTTTTTCATTGTTTTTTCCCCCAACGGGCCTCCACTTGGACGTGCCACGCTCGACGAGGCGGAGCCGGGGGATCCTCCCGACTTTCGGCTTGAGCGGGACGACTGGTGATTTCGTATTTTCCCCAGAACCGAAAAGACCCCAGGGTCTGGCCCACAATCAAATAAGTGCGCGTGCCAGGGGTCCCCCGCAAACTCCCCAGGTTTCCGGCCAAACGGTCGTAGACCACCCCGTCCCATATTTCTTCCGGACCCGTGGTCAAATAAGCCTCCGGGGAATTAAAAAAGTAGGTCCGGAGTTTAATCCGCGTGCCCGGTCGAGGTTTAAAAACAGCGTCCGCCACCCACATCCGTCCCGTGACTTTCCTTCCCACGAGGGGGGTCTCTTCCAAACGAATGTCGTGACGAAGGGACCACTGGGTGCGCCGGGTCGGTTCCCACCCAACAGCCCCCCGCCATTTCTGAGTCCGGGCGGTTCCCTGGCGCCGAAACCCAGACACAGGGTCCGTGAGCAACTTCTCTTCCACCCGCTCCTGAAACATCAGCCGAACCTCCACGTCTTCTTTCACGGCCCATCGCTGATCCGTCAGGAAATAGCGTCCCTGTGAGGAGGCGATGGGATCGGCGTTTGTTCCGTTTCCTTTGGCTTCAGGGAATTGAGCCAGAGTCACGTTCACGCGCCCTTTCCAAGGACCTTTCACCCATTCCCCGCCCAGAACGCCCCCCCGCTGGTTTCGCGGTAAACTCTCCGGCCCCCCTGAAACACCAAAAGATAACCCTTTCCCATGGGGAGAAATAAAATCGGCGTCGTAATCAAATGCCCCCAGCCAAAAGTGAGACCGGTGAGCCCCCCAGACCATGCTCCCCGTCCACGCGACCCCTTCCCGATCCAAAGAGCCAGGACCGGAGGCCCGGGACCGGGCGATCTCGCTGACAAACCGCCACGCGTTCATTTCCCCTTGAACATCCAGACCCGACAACGATAAACCGTCCCCGCGATAGGCTCGGGCGTTGGAAAACTGAATTTCCTCCAGATGGAACGGGCGACTGAAGCGAAGTCCGTAACCGGAAACGCCCACCTGAAGGAATTCACCCTTCCAGGCCATTCGCCCCCCCGCCAGTCGTTCCGTGAGCCCATTGTTGTTTTGGAGTGAATCCTCGGTTTGCACATCGCTGGTGCCCTCGTGCAGATGGTCCAGGTTGGCGTTCACACGGCCATCGGCACTTAAAGGAAAGTCGAGCGGTTTTTCTGAAACGAAAAGATCGAAACCGAAGGAGCCAACCCCGAACCGACCCGCCGCTCCACGCAAGTAATCGTTGACCCCGGTGGAATAGTCCGGGCGAGGACCCTTGTCTTTCACCTGAACAGGACGAACAAATTCCCCGAACCCATCGTAGAACAACAATCCCTGTCCAAAGACCATGGAGTAATTGCCCAACACGGCCCGGCGGAGTGAATTCGTTTCATTCCATTCCACCGAACCTTTCAAGGTGCCATAGCGGTCCAAGTTCTCAAGGGACAGGGCGGGCCCCACGCTGGATCGCTTGGCCAGCCCCCCGGCACTCACGGGCCCCAGGGACAAGCGGGTCCGTTGATAAAAGTAAACATTGTGTTGGAGTTCCGGTGGTGCGGAGTGATACGTGGATCCTTTGGGAAGAACTTCCCGAACGCGCAAGCGAACATCCCCGGAAAAAAGAAGGGGGGTTTGGGATTCGGGGTCTTCCCCATCACGGGTGAGGCGCTCGTCATAACTGACCACATCTTCCTCAACACGTCCCTCCCGAGTGCCCCCCCACACCAGAAGGATCACGATGAACAAGCGCCACCGGTTCAAGGGAAATAAGAGAGGTTAAAGAAGTGCTGATCCGGCAGTTGCGGGTGAGTGAGGAAAGCGTAATCCACCGCAAAAAAAGGATGGCGGAATCCCATCCCCAATGAAAATCGGTTGGGTTTCGTTTCTAAACCAGCACGGACAGCGAAGGTGGAATGGAGCCAAGCTTCCTGGCCCACCCGCCACGAAGAGGCCCCTCCCGACTCTTGGACAACAGCCAGCGACGTGGCCCCCTGGGCCAGAACCTCAACGGAACACCCCGCGGAAAACAAAGACGGGGGCGATTCAACGGCTCCTCCCCACCGCGAACGCGTGAGGTTTTTCACGGCAACCCCCGCCGTCACTTTAGGGGCAGGGCGGCCGAACAGCCCCACATCCAACTGAAAAGCGCCCAGAGTGCCGTAACGTTCCATACGGACCTCCTGCCGTTTCAAGGTCGTCCCCAAAGAGGCCCGGTCCGCCAGGCGAGCCGCCCAGGATATTCCCAATTCCCTTTCCCGGTAGAGCGCTGATCCAAAATCGGACAGAAAGAATCCAAAGGCTCCCTGAGCGGGTGTTCCGAACGCTCCGGAAAGTGTGCGAAGTCCCAGGTCCTCGTCACCAAACAATCGAGAATGCCCCCCTGTGACACCCGGTCGTTCTGTAAAGGCGAGAGCCCCCGGATTTTCATGGGAAGCGTCTAAACCCAACGTCCCCCCAACCAGAGAGCCACTGAGTGCCGCGGAACGAGCGGAAAAGGGTTTTTCTTCAAATGCGGCCCAAAGCGGGAAACCCATGAAGAACAGGAGAACGCCCCACGTCCCCCTCACCGGGGCCGCCCCACCGCGACCTTCGTCCGGGACCGATCGGTTACCCCTGACGCGGGATCCACCGATTCGAGAATCACCAGGTAAAGACCGAGCGGAACAAAAGTTCCTCCTTCGTCCCTTCCGTCCCAAAGAACACTGCCGGTCGACACTCCGGTCAAATCGGCGCCGCCAGCCTCCCGATCGCTCTCCACGGGTGTCCGAACGAGGCGTCCCCGAACATCCAGAATTCGAAGGGTTTTGACCGCTTCGGCTGAGGTATTGAAATAGAACCGGGTCCACTGAAAATCCGGGTCCGGATCAAAGGGCGAAAAAGAGCGCCGCATGGGATCCACCGTCAAGGCCGAGGGGTAAGGGGAAGCCGGAGGCTCGTTGGACACGCCCGGTGTTGGTCGATGAAAAACAAGGAAATCCGAAGATCTGTTGGTGTCTTCTCCATCGCGCCGGCGGCCGATCGAATACGCTCGACGCTCTTCCCGCACATCCACCACATCGTCCGGAAGCCAAAGTCCGGCGGTGACCGCCGAAAGATGGGTCCGGTCGGTGGTTCCGCCGTAAGCTCCGTCCGTCACCCAGGCGACAAAATCGACCAGGGTGGTGGAGGAAAGAGGAAACCCTGAATAAAGGGCCACTTGGTCTTCGGTTGCCGCCAATCGAACCGTGGTGTCGGTCCCGGAATAATACACACCGGTCCCCTCTAAAAAATCCGTTTGAGAGAGACCCGCCGCGTCCACGAAAACCAGGAGGAACCCCCGGGGCGGCAAAACCACCCCCCCGGGAAAAACGATGTGGTTCCCGGAAGCCGTGTCCCCATCGTCCAGGGCCCATCCTTCCAGAGAAACAGGGGTCGACCCCCCGTTGTAAAGTTCCACCCAGTCCGGAGATCCAGAAGGTTGGTCGAAAGCGACTTCGTTAATTCGGACAGAGGCCGTGACGAGAACGGGAAAGAGGAGGGGGAACAACCACGCGGAGCGGCGGAACAAAAACACTTTACCCCAAACGAAGGCGCCGGTCAAAAGAGTAGAGACCTATCACTGTTTTGGAATCTTTGATGCGGCCAAGACGAACCAGATCCAACGCGCGACGTAACGAAAGACGCACGGGTTCGATGAACTCATCGGCATCCGGGGAAAATGTTCCGGCGGTGAGGTCCCGGGCTTCGTACAGATGAATCACCTCATTGGCAAAGGCCGGGGTGGGCCAATACGAAAGCATCTTGCGAACACGCCCGGCTCGAAAACCCGTTTCCTCTTCCAGTTCCCGCCGCACACAAACCACCGGGGTTTCCCCAGGGTCCAGTTTACCGGCGGGCAACTCCAACGTCACTTCTTTGACCGGGTAACGGTATTGGCGAACCAAAAGGAGGTCGGGGTTTTTTTTCGGCCCCCCCGCCACCGCCACCACGGCCACCGCGCCAGGATGCCCCAGATATTCCCGAGACGAGATCCCGCCCGAAGGCAACCGCACCGTGTCCACCCAAAAATCCACCGCTTTCCCTCGATACACCCGGCGTCGACGAAGACCCCGTTCCACGAGGGAAGAACTCATTGGTGCTCGCTCACCTGCACATGTTTTTTCATGGGGAGCGCGAGGGACAGGGTTTCCAGCATTCCCGCCACAAGTGCGCCCAGGTAATAAATCCACCATTGATTGGGAATGCGCGCAAACACAAACAAGAGGCCCACCAAAAGCATGGAAAGAGAAAACGCCAAGCAGGCGGCGCCCAGAAAAAAGAGTTTCGTTGGCATGTTGTCGTAGAGGGCTTTTTTATCGGCCGGGTAGGTGGCCCCATGCCACAGGACGATTCCCCCCGCCACCAAAATAAGCAGAATGGGGTCCAGAACGCGGACCCCGAAAAGGATCGGCATCAACGCCCGCCGGGAAAGATCTGGGTTTTTAAACCACAACCCATCGTAAGCGGTGAATCGACCCACGTGAAAAATGGCCTCAGACCCCCCGATGGCAAAACTGTTGCCAACAACAAAAACCAGCGCGAGGAGAAACCCCGCCCCGCCGACACCCCAAACCACCCGGGACGAAATTCTGTCATGACCGAAAACAAAGCTCAGAACCGCTAAAAACACCGCCGGTCCGAAAACGCCGATCATGCAAAATTCCCGGAGATTGTTAATGATAAGAGGCCAGGGATGGGGAAAAAGGATCTGAATCGGGCGGGAGGCCAGATAAATCCCCAGGAAGAGAAACCCCAGGTAGGCGCCCTTGTAGGTGAGTTCACCGGCAATTAAGGTCCGAAGGGGCCCGATCCGTTGGACATATTTCGCCATGGCAAAGAAAACAAGCCCCGCCAGAATCGGCATGACCACATTGGAAAAAAGCGGGAAGAACTGATGATAATCTTTCAGCATGGGGACGGGGGAACGCGCCTGCGAAGAAAGAGATCCAGTTTTTGGCGGGTCTGGGGGTCCATGGCTTTGGGATCCGTGAACACGGCGTTTCGAAGCGCTTCCCCGCACCGGCACGATCGATCTCCCGTGAGACGGGGGAGGAGAACGGTGATCATTTTTTTGACGCGGTCCACATTGGCGTGCATCACACTCACAACTTTCTCAACAGAAACTTCCTCACCTTCTTTCCACACATCGTAATCCGTGACCAGAGAAACGGTGGCGTAACAGATTTCGGCTTCGCGAGCCAGCTTGTATTCTGGGACGAGAGTCATTCCGACCACCGAAAACCCGTGCCCCCGGTTCACCTGGGATTCCGCTTTCGTTGAAAAACTGGGACCCTCAATGCACACATAGGTTCCCCCGCGATGGACCGTCACACCGACCTCTTCCCCAGCGCGGGCCAATTCCTCTGAAAGCGAGGAACAAAATGGATGGTCCACCGAAACATGGGCCACGATCCCATCCCCAAAAAAAGTGGTGGATCGACGTTTGGTCCGGTCAAAAACCTGATCGGGAACAACAAAGTGTCGCGGGGCCAACTCCTCTTTCAAACTCCCCACCGCCCC
Source organism: Elusimicrobiota bacterium (assembly GCA_016788905.1). Taxonomy (NCBI): domain Bacteria; kingdom Pseudomonadati; phylum Elusimicrobiota; species Elusimicrobiota bacterium. The sequence continues at coordinate 74,888 of JAEURZ010000009.1, read as the reverse complement.
CACGCCGAGGATCCGTTCCACCCCCAGGGATTTTAACGCGTAAATATTAGCGTGGGCGGGAACTTCAGTCGGAAGATGCCGGTGGCCGCGCCCGTGTCGGGGAAGGAACGCGCAACGCACCCCCGCCAGCCGGCCAATCGTGATCGCGTCAGACGGGTCTCCAAAAGGCGTGGACACGCGAACCTCTTCCACATCCTCGATTCCCGGAATATCGTAAAGACCGCTCCCACCGATAACAGCGATGCGAACAGGCTCGGAATTCTTCATGGGCGTTGGCAACGGGTGACCTCGATTGGAAAAGCGTCTATCCTGAAAAGTGAATTCTACTACTTCTGACTTAACGTCGGGATTTTCAAATGGTCACGAACCTTGTCCAGAATTTCCGGGACGTGGAACGGTTTGAGGAAAAAGGCCACTGCCCCCCGGCCCACCGCTTCTTCCGCGGCCTCACGATACCCGGTCACGATGAAAACGGGAATTCCTCGCGTGAGGGGGTCGGCCTTTAAGCGGGTCAACACCTCCAACCCGTTCATGTCGGGCATCATGATGTCCAGGACAATGAGGTCCGGCGGATGGGCGCGTGCCTCGGCCAGGGCCTCCTGACCACTTTGCCGCGTCACCAGTCGAACCGTTTCCGGAAGAGAAGCGAATCCCACCTCCATCAATTCAAGTAAACTTACATTGTCATCAACCCACAAAACCACTTGATTTTCTGAGGCCGGGCCGGGTGAAAGAACCGCGCTCGTGTCCTGGCACGGTAACGTCAAATGGACCTCCGTCCCCTGCCCCACACCTGGAGATTCCACCCAAATCCTTCCCCCATAGGACTCCACCACAAACTGGCAATAGGACAAACCGAGACCCAGCCCCCCATACGTCCGTGTGAGACTGGGGTCCGCGTGGAAAAACTTTTGGAACACGAACGGAAGGGCCTCTTTTTGAATGCCCTGCCCCGTGTCTTTGACTGAAATCCGAACCGTTCCTTCCGGCAGAGGGTGAACCCCCACCTCCACGGACCCACCCGCCCCAGTAAATTTAAGGGCGTTCAACAGGAGATGATCGAAAACTTTACCCAGGGATTCATTGTGCCCTTGAATTTGCAGGTGAAGCGATGAATCGGGGCCCCGAAGGTGGACTCCTTTTTTTTCGAACACCGACCGGAGCCCCTGGGCCCGTTCTTTAACCAACTCCACCAGGGCCACGGGCCGAAGGTCCATCCGGGATCGAGATTGAATGGTGTCTTGTACATCCAACAGCTGGTTGATCAACCGGGAAAGGTTTTGGGATTGTTCAATAACTTTGCGAAGAGCGTCCGCCTGTTTGTCCCCGAGAGCCCCCATACGCCCCGCCAAGATCAACTCGCTAAGTCCCAATATGGATGTCAACGGGGTGCGAAGTTCGTGGGAGATCGTCGCCAAAAAATCGTTCTTCATCTGGCCGACCTGATGAAGTTCAGCGTTTTCCCGTTTCAAGTGGAAGGTTTCTGTTAGGCGACCCAAGAACCCTTCCAAATCCATGGTGGCAAAATCCCCCTTCATCACATGGTCCAACACCCCCCGTTTCATGGCTTCCACCGCGTGGCGGGATTCATCCCTGGAGGAAAGCGCCACCACCGGAAGAGGCAAAGAGGTCTGGGCCAATCGTGTCAAGAAATCAAGGCCGTCGATGTCCGGCAAATTCAGGTCCATAAAAACAAGGTCGAAGGGATGGGCGTAAATCCGTTGCATGAGCTCGCCCCCCGTGCCACACGATTCCACGGTCACGGCCCAATCTTTCAAACCGGTCATTCTCTGTACAAAAAATCGTATGAAGGAGGGGTCTTGATCGGCCAACAGGACTCGGAGCGGCGCGTGAGGTGTCATGAACGTTTTTTCTCCTTTACAGGACGAAGGAGGTTCACTTCTCCACTGGCACACAATACTTCACCTCGTGCCACGGCCATTCGCAATTTCCCTTCCGCATTCATCCCCCGCACGCGACCTTCCCGCCGTCCAGAAATATCGTCAAAAGACACCCGGGCCCCCGCCAAAACCGATCGTCGTTCGTACGCCAAACGGAACGGAGAAAAACCCGAACGAACAAACCGGGCATACGACCGGGAAAAACGGGCCAACCACTCATTTAAAAGGGTTTCACGGGAAAGAACACCCGTCCAAGCCGATACCGATGTGGCGGGCACAGCCGTCCCCACCGGAAGCCGGTTGTTGACATTCATCCCGACCCCCAAACAAATCCAATGGACTCGATCCATCTCAGAAGACATTTCGGTCAAAATCCCTCCTATTTTTTTTCCGTCCACCCACACATCGTTCGGCCACTTCACCCCCGCCGGCACACCCCGGGCCCGCAAGACTTCAACCCAGTCTAAAGCCGCTACAAGAGTCAGAGCGGGCGCCCGGTCCGGCTGAACCTCAGGACGGAGAATCAGCGAAAACCAAAGACCTCCGTTCGGAGAAACCCACCGGCGCCCCATCCGACCGCGCCCCTGGGTCTGACGATCCGCAAGAACAAGCGTCCCCTCCGGGGCCCCCGCCACCGCGCGACCCTTTGCCTCATCCTGGGTGGACCCAAGGACAACCGCGTGAAAAATCTGCTTCACCCAACCTCGTTTCAAAAGGCTCGGGTTCAAACGAGTGGGTGCCCCCGACCAGCGATACCCCACTCGGTTGGTCCCTGTGATCCGGTGCCCCTCCCCCCGCAGTTTTTCAATTCGCTTGTGAACCGCCGCCCGCGAAACCCCCATTCTTTCCGCCAGGGCCGTCCCCGACAAGGGGGTTTTCGCTTCCTGAAGATACGCGAGGAGCGCGATGGTCAAAGGAGATCCGCATCTAAGCTCATGTCCAAAGCGGGAGCCGAATGGGTGAGACGACCAACGGACACACGGTCCACACCACTTCGAGCCAACCGAGACATCACCGCCAAGGTCACTCCACCCGAAACTTCAAGCAAGGGAGGTCGGCACCCCCGACGCCCACACTCGGATCGGATCCATCGAACCAAAAGGGAGAGGTCTTTGAGCGGGACATTATCTAATAACAGAATGTCGGCCCCCGCGTCCAACCCCCACAAAATTTCATTTCGATCCCGGCACTCCATTTCCACCGGTTTCCCCTTCCGCCGGAGCTTTTGAGCCCGCCGAATCAGATCGGCTCGCCCGGAGGCTCCTTTAAAGAAAGCCAAGTGATTTTCTTTGATCAAGACTGCTTCTTCCAGATCACGCCGGTGGTTTTTTCCTCCCCCCATACGAACAGCGTATTTCTGCAAATCCCGTAACCCCGGCAACGTTTTCCGCGTCTCCAATACCACCGGTCCGTTCTTCCCAGCCGCCCACACAAAAAGGTTCGTCAACGTCGCGACCCCCGAAAGGTGCGTCAAGAAATTAAGCGCCGATCGTTCGGCTGACAACAGCGCCCGAAACGGACCCTGGGCTTCCAGCACCACCTGCCCTGGCCGAACCGCCCCCCCCTCTCGTACCAAAACCCGGGCGCGGACCTTCGGGTGCATTTCATGAAAAACGGCCACCGCCCAGGGCCCCCCCGCCAAAATCCCATTTTCGTTTACGATCACCCGGGCCCGCCCACGGGCGTCCGCCGGAACCAAGGCTCGCCCCGTTATATCCCGGGTGGCCCGATCTTCCCGTAAAGCCATTCGAGCCGCTCGTCGGTAATCCATGGGCCCATTCTAACTTTGCCCGCGCCTCCTGTCCAGCGCATCTCTTTCTAATAAAACCATGGAAATAATGAGGAACCTCTGGTAGGCTTACGGGGATGACACCCGACGCTCGTCCAACGCCTTCCCTTCGAGGCACCCCAAAAGAACAAGACCCTCCGCGCACCGAGGTAGACGACTTGCGCGAATGGAAACGGCGCCTCAGCCTCCTGCTGGATTACGCTCGACAAATGTCCATTCGAAAAGAATTGGATCCCCTCTTGGGCACGGTGGTCAATGCCGCCCGGGAAATCCTTCAGGCCGAACGGTGCACTGTTTTTCTGTTGGATAAAAAGAAAAACGAACTTTGGGCTCGGGTCGCCACAGGGGACCACGATATCCGTGTCCCCGCAGACAAGGGAATTGTCGGCCAGACCATTATGGAACGACGCGTCATCAACATTGCCGACGCCTACGCGGACGATCGATTCAACCCGGAAGTGGATCGCGCCAGCGGATTTCGCACCCGGTCCATTCTCACGGCCCCACTCGCCAAAATGCGGGGAGAAGTGCTGGGAGCCCTGCAAGTTCTTAACAAGAAAGGGGGTCCCTTCCAGGAAAACGACGAAAAAATGTTCATCCTTTTTGCAGAACAAGCCGCCTCGGCCCTAGCCAACGCGCAACTCTACGAAGAACTCCAGGCGGCCTACAAAGACACCATCTTTCGGCTGGCGGCCGCCGCTGAATTCAAAGACCACGATACCCGGAACCATTTGGAACGGGTCAGCCGCTACAGCCGATTGATTGCCGCCGCGGTCGGGATGGAAAAGGAGTGGTGTGATCGGTTGGCCCTGGCCAGCCCCATGCACGACATTGGGAAACTGGGCGTGCCTGACGCCGTGCTCAAAAAACCAGGAAAACTGGATGAGGAGGAGTGGAAAGAAATGCACCGCCACCCAAACCACGGGGCAGAAATTTTGGCGAATTCCGACAACGAACTCCTTCAGATGTCGGAACGCATCGCTCGGAGCCACCACGAAAAATGGGACGGCACCGGGTACCCCACCGGACTAAAGGGAGACGCCATCCCCCTGGAAGCCCGCATCGTGGCCGTGGCCGACGTCTTCGACGCCCTCACCTCACGCCGATGCTACAAACCTGCTTTCTCTCTGGATAACGCCCTAAAAATCATTTACGAAGGTTCCGGTAAACATTTCGACCCCGCCCTCGTCTACGCCTTCAAACAAGTCCTCGACTCCATTGTCCAAGTCATGGAAAAATTCACCGACCGTCCCGAAATCCCCCCTCTCACCTAATCCGCATCATCCAGGCGATAGCCTTCGCCCACCAGGGTTTCGATTCGATCGCCGAATTTCCCCAACCGGGCACGCAATTGGCGGATATGCACGGAGATGGCGTTGTCCGTGACAATGACATCGTCGTCCCCTAACGATTGAGAAACTCGGTCCTGGGTCAGGAGTTGGCCGGGATTTCGGGTTAATCATGGTTTAAATATGTCCGCCATATTTAAACCATTCTTTTAGCCTTCTTATTATGTTTTTTTTCAGGAGGAACAGAACGGTGGCTCCGCGAGCTCATGTCTTTGATTTCGATGAGTTTGTCCCGGAACAAGGCGGCGAGCTCGAAATCTAGGGCGTCGGCGGCTTCTTTCATTTGGGATTCCAGATTCTTCACGAGGCCGGGCAGTTCTTTTTTCGTGAGATATTTCCCGGCGGTTTCCCGGAACAAGAGGGGGAGGGCCTCTTCCTTGGCCTTCACTTGAAATTCTTCCAAATCGTGAACCGCCGATACGATTGTTTTCGGTGTGACGCCAGTGCGTTGATTGTCCTCCACTTGTTTTTTGCGGCGTCGATCCATCTCGTCCATGGCGCGGCCCATGGAACCGGTCACTTTGTCGGCGTAGAAAACCACTTGGCCGTTCACGTTCCGGGCGGCCCGGCCGCACACCTGGATGAGGGTTGTTTCCGATCGAAGGAAACCTTCTTTATCCGCGTCCAACACGGCCACCAGTGAAACTTCCGGTAAATCCAACCCTTCCCGTAAAAGGTTGATCCCCACCAAAACATCGAAAGCCCCCTTCCGCAGATCCCTCAAGATTTCGACCCGTTGAAGGGTTTCTATATCGGAATGGAGGTAGCGAACCCGAAGCCCACGGCCGCTCAGATATTTGGAAAGATCCTCCGCGGTTTTTTTTGTGAGGGTCGTCACCAAAACCCGTTCCTGAACTTTCACCCGCTCCCGGATTCGTTCGATCAAATCATCCACCTGGCCCGCCGAGGGGAGAAGAAGGATTTCCGGGTCCACCAAACCCGTGGGGCGGATCACCTGCTCCACCACAGCCCCACCCGTCTTCTTCAATTCAAAGGGGCCGGGGGTGGCCGAGACGAACAGGACTTGGGGGACCAACGCTTCAAATTCGGGAAACCGAAGAGGACGGTTGTCCAAGGCGGAAGGAAGGCGAAACCCGTAATCCACCAAAGTCTGTTTGCGCGAACGGTCCCCCTCGTACATCCCGCCGATCTGAGGAACCGTAACGTGGGACTCATCAATCACCACCAAAAAATCTTTCGGAAAATAGTCGAAAAGGCAGGCGGGCCGTTCCCCAGGAGGCCGGCCCGAGAGGGGTCGTGAATAATTTTCAATCCCGTGACAGAACCCCAACTCTTTCATCATTTCCATGTCGAATCGAGTTCGCTGGTCCAACCGTTGGGCCTCCAACAGCTTGTTTTGGCCCCGCAATACCACCAACCGCTCTTGCAATTCCGCATCAATCCCCACCAACGCCCGTTCAATGGTTTCTTGGGTCGTCACAAAATGTTTGGCCGGATAAATAAAGGTCCGTTCTTTCTCTTGGAGGGTTTCTCCCGTGAGGGGATTGATTTCCCTCAAACGCGCGACCCGATCCCCCTCCAGTTCAACCCGCAAGGCCGTCTCCAGGTAAGCCGGAAAGATCTCAATCACATCGCCCTTCACGCGAAATTTACCCCGAGCGAAAGCGATTTCGTTCCGCTCGTATTGAATGTCCACCAATTCCCGGAGCAAGTCTTCCCGATTTTTTGATACCCCGCGCTCCAAAGAGACGCACATCTCTTTGTACTCCCGGGGACTTCCCAACCCATAGATACAGGAAACGGAGGCCACCACCACCACGTCACGGCGCTCCAGAAGGGAGGAGGTCGCTTTCAAACGCAGTCGGTCAATATGGTCGTTGATCGAGGCGTCTTTTTCGATGTACGTATCGCTCTGAGGCACATAGGCTTCCGGCTGATAATAATCGTAGTAGGAGATAAAGTATTCAACCGCGTTCTTGGGGAAAAAAGCTTTGAGTTCCGCGTAGAGCTGGGCGGCCAATATTTTGTTGGGAGAAATAACGAGGGTAGGCCGGTTGACTTCCGCAATGACGTTGGCCACCGTAAAGGTTTTTCCGCTCCCGGTCACCCCCAAGAGGACCTGGTGGGGTAGACCCGTCCGCAACCCTTCCGTCAGTTGGCGGATGGCCTCCGGCTGATCCCCCGCCGGCTGAAAACTGGAAACAACCTGGAAGCGGTCCATGGCCTTATGGAAAAAGAAATCGGTATCTTTCTAGCTGTGCCGGGCCCAACGCCAGCGACGTAAGTCCGGAAGGAAAGGATCATCGGTTAAGTAAAGTTTGAGGGGTGTCACAGAAATTTTCCCTTCCTCGATGGCGGAAATATCGGAACCCGGTTCCGCCACGCCCCGGGGGACAGCACCAGCCATCCAGTAATAGGTGAGTCCCCGAGGATCCACCCGGGGAGAGAGGGCCCGTCCGTAAATACGTTTTCCCAAGGTCGTCACAGCAACGCCTTTCAAAGATCCCCAGGCTCGATTCGGGACATTGACATTGAGACAGGTGTGTTTGGGAACTCCTCGGGTCAAGAGTTGGCGTGCCACTTCGACAGCAAATCGCGCGGCGGTGGCGAAATGGGGCTTGGGCTCTTTCGTCGTGATCGACACCGCGAGAGCGGGGACCCCCAACATGCACGCTTCCTTGGCCGCGCCCACGGTACCCGAATACATGGTGTCGGCCCCCAGATTTGCCCCATGGTTGATGCCGGACACCACCACGTCGGCACGCTCTTTTAACATGGCGATCACCCCGAACCGCGTGCAATCCGCGGGAGTGCCGTTCATGATATAGAGGTTGGGTTCCAGTTTCCGCACGCGAATGGGTTTATGCAACGTGATGGCGTGGCTGGCCGCGGACCGTTCCCGTTCTGGAACAACCACGGTCACGCGTCCCAACCGGGCCAAGGCCTTCGCCAAAGGTTTGAGTCCTTCCCCATACACCCCGTCATCGTTCACCACCAAAATATTCTTTTGAACTTTATTCACTTGACCTCCAAAACCAGTTCCGCCACGCGGCGCGCCGCCGCTCCGCTATCGGTCATCCCCAAAGTTAATCGTTTCTGGTTCGTTTCACGAAGGACGTCTCGCTCGGGGAGATTTCGCAACACATCCAGAAAATTTTCAACGCTCAATTCCTGTTCTTTAAGAACGCGTGCCTGCCCTGTTTGTTCCAAAATTCGGGCGTTCGCCGTTTGATGATCATCCGTGGCGTGGGGAAAGGGCACCAAGAGGGCTTCCCGGCCCATACGTTGAATTTCCATGACCGTGTTGGCCCCGGAGCGGGCCACAATAAAATCGGCGGCGGAATAGACGGTGGGCATCTCGGAAGAAAAAGCTTGGACATGGGCTTTACACGCAAGGTCCGCATACACGCGGCGGGCAACGTCTTCGTCGGCTTGTCCCGTCAAATGAATGTATTGCCATCCTGGTTTTTCCCGGGAAAGAATTTTCACTACCTCCAGAAATCGTTCGTTCAAACGTCGAGCGCCCTGGCTCCCCCCGAAGAGGAGCAAAGTAAAAGCGTCGGGATCCAACCCCAAGGACCGCCGGGATTCCTCAGGATCACAGGACCCAAGCGTGTCACGCAAGGGAAGTCCCGTCCACAGAATTTTTCCCGCACGAGGGGAAAGTCGTTCGGTGGATTGAAAACTGGTGGCCACCGCTCCGGCCCACCGGGACAAAAAACGGTTGGCCAGACCCGCCCGAACATTCTGTTCATGCACCACCAGCCGAACGCCCCGGCCCACGGCCGCCAAGCCTACCGGGACAGAGATGTATCCGCCCATTCCCAAGACCACATCCGGGTTTTCACGGTGAAGAATCCGCCGGGCCGAGAAATAGGCCGCCGCTGCCGTAAAGGGGAACGACAAAATCCGTCCGGAGAGTTTTCTTGGGATCCCTTCGAAATAAAAGGCCGAGGAGGGAAACCCTTCCCGCGCCAGAAACGATTGGGAATCCCGATCTTTTTTCACCACAAAATGGACCCGGTGCCCCTGGTCCCGAAGAACCTTCGCCACGGCCACCCCGGGGAAAAGGTGCCCCCCCGTGCCTCCTGCCGCAATCACGACGCGTTTCATGGCGTTTTCACTGAAATTTCCGCCGGGACGGCCCCGCCAAAAGGACCGGTGTACCGGGCTGACGGGACACGTTCAACACCAACCCGATGGCCGTTAAAAGGACCAAAGCCGAGGATCCCCCGAAGGACAGAAAGGGCAAGGGAATTCCCTTCGTGGGGAGAAGTCCCGTCACCACCCCTAAATTGATTAACACTTGACCGCCCAAAAGCATGCCGACACCCGCGGCCAAGAGCGCGTGAAACCAATGCACCGCCCGAAAGGCCACGCGAAGACATGAAAAGCTGAGATAGAAGTAGGCCGCCGTTAGCAAAGACGTTCCTACAAACCCGAATTCTTCCCCATAAATAGGGAAAATAAAATCCGTTTGAGATTCGGGCATGTAGTGCATTTTGATGGTGGACTCTCCCGAACCCTTTCCCCAAAACCCTCCCGACCCCAACGCCAACAAGGATTGAACCAATTGATACCCGGTTCCCTGGGCGTCCTTCCACGGATCCAGGAACGCCAAGAACCGTTGACGTCGATAGGGAACATGAAACACCGCCAGGTATAGCACCGGGAGAACCCCCAAAACCGTCGCCAGAAGATGGGCGGGCCGGGCCCCCGCAAGGAAAATCATACCCAGGGCCACCGCCCCAATGAGTAAAGGCGTTCCCAAATCCCTTTCCAACAAAATAAGAACCAACACCACCCCTGTCACCAACAGCGGGGGTAAATACCCGCTTACAAACCGTCCCAACCGACTTTGTTTGCGATCGAGGTAATCGGCCAGGGCCAAGAGGACCGCCAATTTCGCTAATTCCGACGGTTGAAGACCCAATCCACCCACCCGAAGCCACCGTTTTGCGCCCCCCACCTCATGGCCGGCCACCAAGACCGCCACCAACAGGATCACCGTGACAACGAGAAAAGGCCGAGCGCCCCCCTGAACCCATCCCAGGGGAATCCGCAGGGCCACCAGGAGCGCTCCTCCGCCCAAAACGCTCCACAGAATTTGCCGTTTAAGAAAAAAATATTGGTCACCGAACCGACTGTCGGCCACCAACGCGCTGGCCGAATAGAGCACAAGCCAGCCGAACACCACCAAAACAGCCGTGATCAACAGAAGTCCCAGGTCCGGGGAATGCAATCGCCGCGCCACCGCCTTCACGGGAGCGCCGCCACCCTTTCTTTGAAACACCGACCGCGGTGCTCAAAATTTTCAAATTGATCGAAGGAGGCGCAGGCGGGAGACAAAAGAACCGTATCGCCCGGTCGCGCGGTTTGGGCCGCACGCTCCACCGCCCGCTCTAACGTCCCGCAGGGGAAAAGAGCCAATCCCCCTAAATCGCGCTGGAGAGGGGGCGTGGCTTCCCCAATCAAAAGGATTTCTTTCGCTTTTTTTCGGAGCAAGGGACGAAGGGGGGTGTAAGGCGACCCCTTATCCTGGCCTCCTAAAATTACTGTGAGCGGCCCCGGGAGGGCCTCCAGAGCCACCCGGGTGGAGTCCACGTTGGTGGCCTTGGAATCATTGACAAATCGAATCCCTCGCCAGGTCCGGACCCACTCCAAGCGATGTTCCACCCCTGGGAATTCGGCCAACCCGCGCGCGATAGATCGGGCTGAAACGCCCAACGCTTTGGCGCAGGCCACCGCCGCAAGGGCATTTTCGATGTTGTGACGGCCAGGCAAAAACGCCGGGGCCTTCCATCGTTCGGAGGGATTTTTCCCCCGCAAATATTTTCCGTCCCAATAAAAATCGCTCCGCCCGGATTCCCCGAACCAACAGACCGTTCCCGGGACCCGGGACGCGAGCCTTCGGCAGGAGGGGTCTCGTTTATTCAGCACCGCCACGTCCTGGATCCCTTGCGCCTGAAACAGGCGAAATTTTGTTTCGGCGTAAACCTCTAAAGTTCCGTGGCGCGCCAGGTGGTCCGGTGTCACATTCAACACCGCGCCCACGGAAGGGCGAAAAGCCTCCGTGGTTTCCAGCTGATAGCTGGAAACTTCAAGAACCAACGCGCTTTCAGATGTTAATTTATTGAGAATGGAACAGAGGGGCACGCCGATATTTCCCGCCTCCACCGTTAAGCGTCCGGACGCCCGAAAAATGGCCCCCAAGAGCGCCGTCGTGGTGGTCTTCCCGTTCGTGCCGGTAATCGCCGCGGAACAACGGGGCCAGCGCCCCGCCAAAGAAAGGACCCGGTAACCCAACTCCAATTCGCCCCACACCGGAACGCCCCGGGCCTGGAGAGGCCGCCAAAGCGAATTCGGAACACCGGGACTCACCACCACCCGATCCCACGCCCGGGACAAAAATCCATGGGATCCGGTCTCCACCGAAACCCCTGAGGGAAGAGATCGAATCCAGGGACGGACGTCCTTCAGCGTTCTTTTCTCCGACACAGCCACCCGCGCTCCCAATCGCTTCAAGAGGCCCGCAGCGGCCACACCGGATTTCCCGAGGCCCAAGATTAAGATCCGGCGGTCCCGAAACCATTCCCGCACCCGGAGATTATTTTCGATGGAAACGGTCACCGAATTTTAAGGGACGTCAGAGCGACCAACGCCAAGACGATAGCCACAATCCAGAAACGAATGGTCACTTTGGTTTCGGCCAAACCGCCCACCTCGAAATGGTGGTGCAGCGGCGCCATCCGAAAGATGCGCCGCCCCTGACGCAACCGAACGGAACCCACTTGGAGCATGACCGAGAGGGCCTCGACCACGAAAATTCCCCCCACCACAACAAGGATCAGTTCTTGTTTCACACAAAGGGCCACGACCCCCAACACCCCCCCCAAAGGAAGGGACCCCGTGTCCCCCATGAATATTTCAGCGGGATGGGCGTTAAACCACAAAAACCCCAAACAGGCGCCGCCCATGGCGGCCAAGAAAACCGTCAATTCCCCCGCACCCGGCACGTAAACCAAACGAAGGTAATCGGCCAGTTTCGCGTTTCCCGCTAAATAAGCAAAGACGCCAAAAGTCAAGGCGCTGACCACCAAGGTCCCCGGCGCAAGACCATCCAACCCATCCGTGAGATTGACCGCATTCGACGCGCCAACGATGACCAGGAGCGCCAACGCCACGGACAGTCCCCCCAGGTAAAGGTGAACGTCCTTGACATACGGGACAAACACACGCGTGGCGAACGCCAGGTTGGGAGGGTCGAAGAAGAAATAGGTTCCCACCCCCAAGCCCAAAAGGATTTGCCCGCCCATTTTCACACGAGCCGATAGTCCTCCCGCGGGGTGTTTCTTCAACCACTTTCGGTAATCATCAATAAATCCGATGGCCCCCAAATAGAGGGAACTTCCCACAGCCATCCAAATAAAACGGTTGTCCCACGGAGCCCAAAGGAGCGTCGAAACCAAGAGGGCGCCCACAATGAGGAGCCCCCCCATGGTGGGGGTTCCGGCTTTTTTTAAGTGGGTCTGGGGCCCATATTCTCGAATGAACTGTTCCATTTTCAAACGCCGAATAAACCGAATGAACGGATCGCCAAACACCAGACAGAGAACCAGCGCGGTCAAAAAAGCGCCCCCCGCACGGAAGGTAATGTATTGAAACACGTTGAGCGGGGAATACAGGTCCCGCACCACCGACAAATAGTAGAGCACGCGATTCTCCTCCTACGTCAAGAACGGGTCGTAGATGTCTTCCAATCGGACACCCCGTGAAGCTTTAAAAAGGAAGGCACTGTTGGGCGTGATCCAGGACGCGATTTCCTGACGAATTTTTTCCCGATCTTCGCCCCATTGAAAAATTCCTTTCCCACCGGAATCCCGAAACCCCGCCCGCACGAACTCCCCTTCAGGACCAACAAAATAGATTCGTTCCAGGGGCAACGTTGCTAAGACCCGGCCCAACTCCCGATGTTCCTCTTCCGCCACAGATCCCAACTCCAGCATACTTCCCACCACCGCCATTTTGGACCGTTGAGGAAACGCCTGGGCAAAACTGGTAAGACTGGCCGCCATGGAATCCGGATTGGCGTTGTAGGCATCGACAAGAAACAGGGACCCGTCCGGCCGACGGCGGGTTTGCATCCGTTGGGGCGGGGGAGAAAAACCGGCCAAATGGGTGGCCACTTCCGGAAGAAGTCCCCGTTCCCACAGGGCAACCGCCGCCGCCGCGAGCGCGTTGGTCACATTAAACAATCCAGGGACTGGCAAGCGAACCGGTCGACGGGAGGAGCCCACCACCACATCGAACGCGATCTGGGGATCCTGCCGAACATGTTCCGCCCGCACGTCCGCCCCAGCGGAAAGGCCAAACGTCACCACCGAACAACGGGCTTGTTTCCGTCGATTCATGAGGAATGGATCATCCGCGTTCAAAAAAGCAATGCCGTCTTTACCCAACGCCTCCACCAGTTCCCACTTGGCGTTCAACACCCCTTCCAAAGAACCAAACGTTTCCAGATGGGCCCGCCCGATCCCCGTGATCACCGCCACATTCGGCTGGGCCAGGGCCGCCAAGCGGGCGATGTCCCCCCGCGCTGAAGCCCCCATTTCGATGACGGCGTGAGAATGGGAGAGATCCAATTCCAAGAGCATGAGCGGCAATCCCCATTGACTGTTCAAGTTTCCTCGCGTGGCAAAAACGTTCCGGCCGATCCCCCGCAAGAGGTGGGCCAACATTTCTTTCGTGGTCGTCTTTCCGTTCGATCCCGTGATCCCGATCACACGGGTTTTCATTTTTTCACGATGGACCCGCGCCCACCGTTGCAAACCCGCGAGGGGATCCTCCACCCGAATCAAACCAAAACCGCTCGGAAGCCCCTCAACCGCCCGGCTCACCAGAGCCCCCGCCGCCCCCCGGGCCACCACGTCTTTTAAGAAATCGTGACCGTCCACCCGCTCGCCTTTTAACGCCACGAATAAATCCCCTTTCTGAACCCCCCGAGAATCCAAAACCACTCGAACAGGAGAAACGGAACACGCTGTGACTCGCTGCCCTCCTGTCAGGAGGGCCACGTCGTCCCAGGACGTGGGCAAGGCGGCCATCTCAACGCTCCCGACACCGCAAGAAATGCCGAACGATTTCCCGTTCGTCAAAATCCACGGTGTGATCTTTTAATATCTGGTACGTTTCATGCCCCTTTCCAGCCAAGAGCAACACGTCACCTTCTTTTGCCATTTCAATCGAACGCGCGATGGCCTCTTTTCGATCCACGATCACGTCAAAGGAACGGGACGGAACACGGCGGACGCCGGCCACCACTTCTTGAACAATGACGGCCGGGTCTTCGGAACGGGGATTGTCCGAAGTGACGATCACGTGGTCGGCCAAACGGGCCGCCATTTCACCCATGCGGGGCCGCTTCGTTTTGTCCCGATCGCCCCCGCACCCGAAAAGGACCAACACGCGCCCCTGGGTCAGGGGTCGCACCGTTTCCAACACATTGCGAAGGGCGTCATCCGTGTGAGCGTAGTCCACGAAAACCCGAAAAGGGAACGAGGACGGCTCCGTGCACCCCGCCGGATGCTCCGTCACCCGTTCCAACCGTCCTGGAACACCCGCTAATCCTTCGACACCGGAAACCGCGTCCTCCAACGATGTTCCTAAAGCCATGGCGGCGGCCATGGCCCCGAGAGCATTGTACACGTTGTGCCGTCCCACCAGGGTGAGGGACACATCCCGGTTCCCCAACGGCGTGACCGCGTGAAAGCGACACCCGTCCGCGGAAAGCACCAGCCGCTCCGCACGAAAATCCGCGTCCCCGTCCAACCCGTAGGTCCAAAGGGGGGTTTTGATTTTTTCCAAAAACCGCGGGGCCCAAGGATCGTCCCGGTTGAGAATTGCCCGCCGAACGAGCCGTGCCGATTTTTCCAGCCGCTCAAAGAGAAGGGCTTTCGCTGAGAAATACTCTTCCATGGTTTTATGGAAATCCAAATGGTCCTGGGTCAAGTTGGTGAACAAACCCACCGAAAAATGCACATCGTCCACACGACCCAAAGCGAGGGCGTGACTGGACACCTCCATGGCCACACGTTTGACCCCGTCCTCCCGCATGGCCGCCAACAACCGTTGAACATCCAGAGCGTGAGGCGTGGTGTTGGGGGCCTTCTCCACGCGGTTGGCCCACCGGTAATCGATGGTCCCCATCACTCCACCGGAAATTCTTTCCAGACGCCACACGTTTTCCAACAGGTAGGTCAGCGTGGTCTTGCCATTGGTTCCCGTCACGCCCACCACGTCCATGAATCGGGAGGGATGATCAAAGAATCGTGCGGCGATTCCCGAAAGGGAGGCCGCTGTTGAACCCACCAAGACGACGGGCACCGGGACCGCCAACGGTCGTTCAGCCAAAATGGCCGCTGCCCCCGCCCGGAGAACCGACGCGGCGTGGTCGTGGCCATCCTGATGAATTCCCCGAATCGCCACAAAGAGGTCCCCGGGTTTGACCGCGCGGGAATCCACCGCGAGGCCCCGGATGGGAACGTCCTTCGCGGGGGACCCCAGTGAAGGGACCACACTTTCCAATAAATCGCCCAAAAGTTTCACGTCTTCGGATCTCCCTTGTTTTTTTTATCCACCAGACGGGGAACGTCATCGGTGGGGACGCCCATCAAGGACAGGGTTTGCCACGCGATGTTTTTGAAAACGGGGCCCGCGTTGTACCCTCCCCAGGAAACGCCTTTGGGCTCATCCACAATAACCACAAGGGTCAACCGGGGATTGCGCGCGGGAACAAACCCACAAAAAGACGCCACAAATTTATCGGGAGAGTATGCCCGGGTGCGAGGATCAATTTTCTGCGCCGTTCCTGTTTTTCCAGCTACGGACCACCCGGGAACCGAGGCATTCTCTCCGGTCCCACGAAGGACAACCCCCTCCATCATGGTCGTCACCGTTTTCGCCGTTTCCGGAGAAATAACCCGACGAATTTCGCTGGACGAGGCCCATCGGGAGGTTTTACCGGACGGCCAATCCGCGTCCATAGTAATCCGGGGCTCGATCAATCGCCCCCCATTGGCGATGGCGCTGTATGCGCAAGCCAATTGGAGAGCGGTCACCCCTATTTCCTGCCCAAACGAAATCACCGGGAGGGAAACCCCGCTCCATTGATTCGGGGGACGGAGGAGCCCCACCGCTTCTCCCGGCAAATCCAATCCCGTGCGGGCCCCAAACCCAAAGGACCGGATCACATCATAAAACTTTTCTTTCCCCACCCGAAGACCGATTTTCGCCAACCCGATGTTAGAGGATACCTCCATGGCCCGCGAGAAGCTAATTACTTTTTGAGGCTCATGATCACTGATCCAAACACCCGAAATCTTCCATTTCCCCTTTTCGCAATCCAAGAGGTCACTGGGCTGAGCCAATTGATTTTCCAAGGCCGCCGCCGCGGTGACCACTTTAAAAGTGGATCCCGGCTCAAAGGACCACTGCACCGCCCGCACCATTAATTCGTCCGGGGACAAAGCTTCCCCGCGACCCAACGAAAGGGCCGGGCGTCCCACTAAAGCCAATATTTCGCCTGTCCAGGGATCCTGGACAACCACGATTCCGCCCTTGGCCTTGGAGCGCCGAATGCTCCAATCCAATTCTCGCTCCGCTATGAATTGAATTTTTCGATCAATGGAAAGACGGAGCCCCCCCGCGGGGGTCCTCTGGCGCAAAACATCTAAGGTTAATCGCCGTCCCCGTCCGTCCCGGAGTGCTCGGAGCGGAGGGCGTTGATCCACCAGCTCTTTATTAAAGGCGTATTCCAACCCCGAAAGTCCCCGGCCGTCTTCCCCCACAAGGCCCAGGAGAGGTCCCGCCAGGTCTCCGTTAGGATAAAAACGTCGGTATTCCCATTGCAACCCGATTCCCCGAAGATTTTCCTTTTCCACCGCGCGGGCCTCCTCGGCGCTCAAACGCCTCTTCAACCACACAAAAGACCCGGGCGCGCGGCGAATCCGTTCAGTGATTTCCCCCACCGGCATCCGTAAAGGGCCCGCCAAACGTTGCGCGATAGAGGAGGGGCGAGGCAACAGGGTCGGATCGGCGTAACACGAGGCCACCCGAACGGAATCCGCGAGAACGTCACCGTTCCGGTCTCGGATCAGGGCGCGCCGCGGTGCGTCGCGGACCCAACGACCGGCCTGATCGTTTGCACGAAGAGCAAGGTCCTCGTGCCGCCAAATTTGCAGATAACCCAACCGGGCCCCCACCACGAGGAACCCCGCGATAAGAAGCCCAGCCACCAGGCGAAAGCGTGTTCGCATGTTCAGGTTGTTTCGGGAAGAAGGCGGATCTGGTCCGGCCGAGGAAGGAAAAGGTTTCCTCGCGCGCGAGCCGTGGCGTCCAACCGGGAAAGGGAAAGGGCCGTCTCCAATCGACGGCGTTCGGCTTGTTCGCGGCGGTCCAATTGGTCCAATTCCTGCCGGATCGATTGGGCCCGATAGGAAAGACGGACCGACTGCACATGAAGCCACGCGGAGAGCGATAAAACACCGAACAACCCGCCGCCCACCATCGCCACCAGGGGAAGAATTTGCCGCGAAACGTGCACGAGTTTCCTCCGGACCGTCAAAAAAGTTCCGGGAGGGAAAGAGAAAGGGCTATCCCCCTCTCGTCCCTCCCGGGTTCTGTCATTCGTGATGTCAAGGAGACCGGAGATCCCGCCGAGCGAGACAGCCGGCCTCAAAAGGAAAGGTCTTTTTCCGCCGAACGCCCCTCGTCGGATCCGGGCGAAGATCCTATTTTTTCAAACACCCTCAACTTAGCGCTTCGGCTTCGCGGATTTAACCGCTGTTCTTCTTCCGTGGGTTCCAATGGTTTTTTGGTCACAATGCGGAGAACGCCTTCCGCCGCCGCGCGCCGTCCAAACCACTTGACGGCCCGGTCTTCACCCGAATGAAAGGTGACCACGACCAACCGCCCACCATATTTTAGAACGGCGGGGGCTCTCTTCAAAAATTCGCTCAGACAGGCCCCTTCCCGATTGACCGCCATCCGTAACGCCATAAACACGCGGGTGGCCGGGTGGGTCTTTCCCCGCCGCGGCACCCAGCGGGCCACCGCTGAAGCCAAATCTTCTGTCGTGATCAAGCGCGGGGCCACATCCACCAAACGCCGGGCCAATTTCCGAGCGAAACGTTCTTCGCCCGCCGCTCTCAACCATTCTTCCACTTCTTCTTCCGTGGCCCGTTCCAACATCTGGCGCGCCGTCAAACCCTCTGTCGGGTTCATCCTCATGTCTAATGGGCCAGACCGCATGAGACTGAATCCCCGTTCGGCCCGATCCAATTGGGGAGAAGAAACACCTAAATCCGCTAAAATTCCATCAACGGACCCCACGGCTAACTCCGCCCGCTCGTCAAACCGTTCAAAATTTCCCGCCACAAACCGGACCCGATCCCCAAATCCAGCCAACCGTTCCCTGGAAAACGTCAAGGAAGTGGGGTCCTGATCCAAAACCGTCATTCGCCCCTGAGGTCCCAAGGCATTTAATACCGCTTCCGCGTGCCCCCCCAACCCCACGGTCACATCCACGTAGTGGCCACCGGGCTGAAGTTTCAATCCCGCCAAACATTCCGTTAATAGGACAGAACGATGGCCTCCGCTTTCCTCCCCAGACACCCCCGTTTCCTTACAAATCAATTTCGGAGGCGAGGAGGGCCGCGCTCTTTTCCGCCCGTTTCTTATAGCGCTCCCAACGGTCCGAAGACCAGAGTTCGATCCGGTTCTCCATGCCGACCACGGTGACATCCTTTCGAATACCGGCGTAACGCCCTAAGGATTCGGGGACCAAGAGGCGCCCCTGCCCATCCACGTCCGACGAGATCGCTCCGGAAATCAAAAGACGCTTGAACGCGCGCGCGTGAACCTTGTTCGCGACGGGCAACGCTTCGAGTTTCGCAAGCAACTTCTTCCATTCGGCCTCCGTGTAGAGAGACAAACACCCTTCCAACCCCCGGGCCAGAACAAACCGCCGTACGTTCTGGCGAAGCCGGGCCGGAAGCGCTAAGCGGCGTTTGTCGTCCAATCCATGACGGTGTTCGCCGCTCAGAAACAAAGGCATCTCCCCACTTATCCACAGAATTTACCACAATTCACCACTTCATACCACCACTCTCAAAGAATAGTGAAGGCCGCACTCTTTGTCAAGGTTTTTTTGGGGGCGGGAAAATTACAATCAGAGGGACAGAGGAAACGCGAAGAACTGGAACCGTGGCGGAAGGATTAGGAGGAAGATTTTCCTAAGAAACGGCGCCACCAGCTTTCCTCTTCTCGTGGCGAAACACGGATCGGGGTGGTCTCGGGGACTTCCGCCAACCCCAGAATCCCTGCGGAGAGTCTCACATAAAATCGGACGCGCCCTTTTTCCCGTTGAATGGTTTCCACGGGAGCGTCAATAGGGCGAGGACCCTTTTCGTTCATGGCCCCAAAAAGTTTGGCGATGTAATGGGCAATGTCCCGACCGTCCGACAGCATCACCGTGATTCGATCCCCTTCACGAACCTCGCTCGCCAAGGGACCGTTCGGATCCCCCACCAGCTCCATCTCAATGCGAAGCGTTTCACCAGCCCCATGGAGCCGGTTCTCCAAGGGAGGTTCACTCCAGGAGAGAGGGTCGTGCCCTTTCCCCTTTTCATCATGAGCCATTTCGGATGGGGAGCCCCCCCCCTTTGAAAAACCAGCCCCACTTCCTCGGGGGGGAGATGCCCCCAGGGAACCACGGTCCTCCCCTTTGATGGGGAAGCGACGAAATTGGTTCCAATCGATCACTTCCGGCCTAAACTCGGACTGCACACCCCGAGGGAAAGACGCGGAAAACCCGTCATTCAGAACGGCGGGAAGGTCCCGTTTCTCCGGCGATTTTAGTGCTGAAAAAAAATCGTCTCGGCGGGTTTCCAGTCGCTCAATATAGGAACGCTCCAGATCTTGACTCACGTGTTGGAGAGTGCCCTCTCCCAAACGGGCCGCGTAAATGCTTCTCTCAAAATCATACCAATGGGGGGTCAATCCCGTCTCAAACAACGCTGGGTTGTAGGACACCACGGCCCGAGCTCGAATAAAATGTTCGCGGCGTGTATCCGCAATCAAAAGAAGGAGCCCGTGAAGATTCTGACTGACCTCCAGAAATTTTCCTTTCACGACCACAATGTGACGAAGCAGCGTCCCAATGGTCCGAATCGCTTTTTCAAGGTCGTAGCCCACCAAGGACATGGCCAACTCCGCCTCCGCACGATCGCAGGAAGCTTCTTCCATCAAGAGCTGGATTTTGTCGGGAAGGACGGGGTCTTCACTCACGGAAAGTGTCACGCGCGCGGGTGGGCTTTGTCATACACCTGGCGCAACCGTTCGGTGGTGACGTGGGTGTAAATTTGAGTGGTGGAAAGATTTTTGTGGCCCAACATTTCTTGAACCGAGCGAAGGTCGCATCCCCGGTTCAACAGGTGCGTGGCGAAAGAATGACGCAGGAGGTGGGGGTAAGCCTTTGTTAACCCCGCCGCCCGACCCGCTTGTTCCACCACCCGCCGCATCGTCCGAACGTTCAACGGGCGGTCCGAGGACCCGGCGAACAGAGGACGTGTCGCGCCCTCACTTCCCCCTGAAAAAAAAGTAATCCCGCGAAGACCCAGGTAAGCTCGAATGCGCTCCAAGGCCGCTTCCCCGACTGGTGCCACACGTTCCCGGGATCCCTTGCCGAAAACCCGTACCGCCCCTTCCCAGGGATCGAGGGCCCCAACGGGCAATGTCACCATTTCTTCCACACGTAACCCCGCGGAATAAAAGAGTTCGACGATCGCGGCGTCCCGGGCGGAACGGAGCGCCCCCCCCCGCCTTGAACCAGGGTCTCGAGGTGTCAGAAGTCGCGCCACATCCCCTTCATTGAGGAACAAAGGAACACGACGCTCCGGTTTGGGTCGGGAAATACCGTCCGTTGGATTACGCGGAACAATCCCCTTCCGTGTCAGAAACCGAAAGAAGGACCACAGGGATTCGTATTTTCGCAAAAGGGTTGCGCGGCGCCAGCCCCGTTCACCGAGTCGTGCCAAGTAGGGCCGAAGAGAGGACCGATCCGCCGTTTCAATCGCCACCCCTTTTTGCTCCGATTGCCAGTAGGAGGCGAAGGGCAGTAAATCCGATTGATAAGCGCGGCGGGTGGCCGGGGATAGGTTTCGTTCTCCCCTTAAAAAAATCCAGAATCGATCGAGGGCGTCGTCAATTTCCACAATAAAATCGCTTTTGAAACGGGTTCCCGCGGGCACGGGTGTTGGCCCGAAACCCCATCCCTAAAACGAAAAGGCTCACCCAGCGGTCCCGCTTAAGCCGCGGGGATCGGTTTGATGTTTCGGCATTTGGGAAACCCGGAGCACGCCAAAAAGGGCCCCCGCTTTCCAACCCGTTTCCACATCATTTTTCCGCACTTGCCACACTTTTCCTCTGTGGGTTCGGGTTTGGGACGGACAATTTTATTTCCCTCTTTATCGATGGAAAAAGTCGTCTTACACGTGGGATATCCCGTACAGGCCAGATATCGGGTGGGCCGTCGCCCAAACCCACGCCCGATACGAATCACCATGGGCTTTTGACAGTTCGGGCAAACTTCTGACGTCTCTTCCGGAACAACTTTTTTCCCGTTCCGGTCCACCGGCATGGTGCTCTTACATTCGGGATAGCGACTGCAGGCCAGATAACGCCCGCTGCGGTTTTCCCGGATCCCCATGGGGGCCTCACACTTCGGACATTTTTCTTCCGAAGCCTCGGGCTTGATGTCAATTTTTTCCATGCCGGTTCCGGCTTTCTGTATTCCCGCTTCAAACGGCGTGTAAAAATCTTTTAAAACATCAACCCAGTGGGCCTTGGCCGCGGCGATTCCATCCAGGCGACCTTCCAGTTTGGCGGTAAAATCGACGCTCACTATTTCCGGGAAATGGACGAGCAGCTGGCTGTCCACCACCCGTCCCAACTGGGAAGGATAGAATCGGCGTTCCTCCAACCGAACATAGCCTCGGTCCACAATGGTGTGCATGATCGGCGCGTAAGTGGACGGCCGCCCGATGCCGTGTTCTTCCAATACTTTCACCAAACTCGCCTCGTTAAACCGGGGGGGAGGTTCGGTAAAATGTTGTTCGGGACGGAGCTCCTTCAGCGTCACCACATCGCCCGCCTTTAAGGGGGGGAGCGTTGAGGAGGGTTCGTCTCCTTCCTTTTTGGTGTCCTCATCGGCCACTTCGCCGTAAGCCGCCAAGTAGCCGGCAAACTTCAGGGTGTGTCCCGCCGCCCTAAAAAAGTATTCCTTCGCGGAGATATCGGCCGTCACCGTGTCAAACAAAGCGTCCGCCATTTGGCTCGCCATGAACCGACGCCAAATCAGTTCGTACATCTTGAATTGGTCTGGTTCGAGAAATGCACGAATCGATTCAGGGGAACGGGAAGGTTGTGTGGGACGAATGGCTTCGTGCGCCTCCTGGGCTCCCTTGCTTTTGGTTTTGTAGACCCGCGGTTTGGCCGGGAGGTGGTCTTTCCCAAATGTTTTCTTGATAAAGGCGGCGGCCTCGGTCTGGGCCACTTTCGCCACTTGAACAGAATCCGTTCGCATATACGTAATAAGCCCCACGGGCCCTTCGCCAGCTTCCACTTCAATCCCTTCATACAATTGCTGAGCAACGACCATGGTGCGGGAAGCGGAATAATGGAGGCGCCGGGACGAATCTTGCTGGAGCGAAGCGGTGGTAAAAGGGGCCGATGGTGACCGACGTCGTTCTTTTGGTTCCACGGACACCACCCGATAAGTCGCCCCCTCCAGGCCGGCCAAAACCTCGTCCACGGAACCCTTCTGCCGAAATGAAAATTTCGTGAATTTCGTTTCGCCCTTGGCGTAAAGGCCCGCCGTAAACGGCTGTTTGGATTTCTCAAGGAGCGCGGACAACGTCCAATACTCTTCCGCCTTAAACTTTTCGATTTCTTCTTCCCGGGCGCAAATCAGGCGCACGGCCACGGATTGAACCCGCCCCGCGGACAACCCTGGCCGAATTTTATCCCACAAAAGGGGAGACAAACGGTATCCCACCAGACGGTCCAGCACCCGCCGCGCCACTTGGGCGTCCACGAGGGATTCATCGATGTCCCGAGGATGGGCCACCGCGTCACGGATGGCCTCCCGGGTAATTTCATGAAAGGTGATCCGTTTGGATTTGGCTTTGGACAGTTTAAGCGCTTTGCTTAAATGCCAGGCAATGGCTTCCCCCTCCCGATCAAAGTCGGTGGCCAGGAAAACCCGGTCCGCCTTTTCCGCCAACCGTTTAAGTTCCGTCAGAATCTTCTTAGCCCGCGGCAAAATAGTGTAGCTGGGCTCAAACCCTTTCTCCACGTCCACACCCAAACCCTTTTTGGGCAAATCTCGGATATGGCCGTAAGAGCTCCGAACCACAAAATCTTTTCCCAACATAGGACCAATGGTCCTTTCTTTAGTGGGGGACTCAACGATGAGCAGTGATTTCGCCATGGGGTTCCTTTTTTGATCGGTCCGACATCATCGACAATTCAGTGGCCACGTAGTTTTTTCCCGGACGGGCCCGGGCCCAACCAGCCAATTCCAACACCAACAGTTCCCGTGTGGCCTCGGCAGCGGACAACCCCGCGGAACGGGCCAACCCGTCAATCCCGGTCGGATCCAGAGTGAGAACATCCAGCAATTTTCTTCCAGCCGGGGAAAGGGTCTCCCGCGCGGATTCGCCTAGGGATCGGGAAGATACGGGTTCTTTTCTGGAGACATCCCGAAAAATATCCATCTCTTCCAAAACGTCCTGGGCGCTCTCCACAGGCTTAGCCCCCTGTTTAATCAGGCGATGGGGCCCACGACTGAAGGGTGAAAAAATCGACCCCGGAACAGCAAACACATCTCGCCCCTGATCCGCGGCAAGGCCCGCCGTAATCAGAGCCCCACTTCGTTCCAACGCTTCCACCACCACCACACCCACCGACAAGGCGGCAATCAATCGGTTCCGACGGGGAAAATGGTTGGCCTCGGGTCCCGCGGTTAAAGGAAACTCTGTCACCACGGCCCCATTCTCCGCCACGCGATCGGCGAGTTTCCGATGTTCAAGCGGGTAAAACCGATTGAGCCCGCTTCCCAAAATACCGACCGTTCGACCGCCCCCTGCGAGAGCCGCCCCATGGGCGGCACCATCAATCCCGCGAGCCAAACCGCTGACCACCGTGACCCCGGCCTGGGCGAACTCCCGGGCCAAGCGTTCCGCCGCCGCCGTGCCATAGGGCGTTGGACGTCGCGACCCCACCAGCGCGATGCCCAAATCGTCCACGGGAAGAAGCTTCCCCCACACATAGAGGAGAGGCGGGGCGTCCCGCAACCGTCGAAACCCTTCGGGATATTCCTCATCCAAAGCGCACAGGACCCGCGCCTTTAAACGAACGATTTCATCCGTTTCTATTTTAAGAAGGGGGATCGCCTCTTCCGCTTTCCGATAAAAATCGCTGGCCTTCTCGCCAAATCCCTCGATCGACGCCCAGCCCGCGGGTCCTGAATGAAGAGCCTCAAGAATGGACCCGAACCGTTCCAGAAGTCGGGCAAATCGAACCGGCCCCAACGGCTCAACCAGGTTCAAAAGGTGTCGAGCCTCTTTCTCTTGTGTCGGAAAATTCATGGGGGTATCAGGAGGAACCGGTGGACAAGGAAGCAGGGTTTTCGAAAGCCCCCCACACCACCCGTCACTATTGTTTTAATAGAGAAATGTTTTTCGAAACCGACGCATGAAACCTTCCATTGGGGAACTCTTTCATATAGTTCTCAAACTCTTCAAGCGCTTTTTTTCTATCTTTCAAGCGTTCATAGGAAGACGCGACACCAAACTGCGCTTCGTCGCTCCACCGAGAGTCCGGGTAGACCTTTCGAATCCGCGCATACATTTCCAGCGCTTGTTGGTTCTGATTCCAGATCTCATGGAAACTTCCCAGAATGTAAAGAATCCGTTCCCCCCCATAAAAAGAAGGATTCCTCTCTATGTACCGCCCCACTCCCCCACGAGAAACACCCTGGTCCCATCCATAGAACAACGACCCAAAGAAAAGGATAAAAACAAGAAACCCACGTCTCATGAGGTCTTATCGGGCGACAAATTTAACGATGTCCCCAACGCGAATAGGCTCAAGACTGTTCGTCACAACCGCGGTACATCCTTCCTCATTCACCTGGCCGGTCACCATAACGGTTCCCACACGCTTAATCATCCGGACGGTTTTCTTTTTTAAGTAAGGATCGCGGACTTTCTTTCCCACGCGATAGACGTGGGCCATCATTTTTTCTTTGACCCCAGCGGCCGCGCCGATATTGAGATACACCACGTCCCCCTGGGAGATCATCATCCGCTGATCCCGGTCCCGTAACACGTAACCGTCATACTCCCAATTTTCGTCCGCCAAGAACGTGTCCGCGACCCCACCCATGAACCCAGCTCCAGGGACCGCTTGCGAACGTTTCTTGATGGCTTCCCGTTCATCCTTTGCGAAAGCACCATCTTCTTGAAATCCCTCATCCACAAGTGTGTCAACAGCAACGGGCGCTGAGGGCTCAACGGCACCTCCCGCCTCTTCCGTCACCACAGGGACCGTGACGACCTCGGGTTCAGAAGCGCCCACCACCTCTTCGGGAACAACTTCTTCAACATAATCCATCGCTTCCTCTACCGAAGAAGGAGCGGGAGGAAGATCCATCTTGGCCGCCGCCACCACAGAAGGAATCAAAAATTCTTGGTCGGGATATATCCAATGGGGATCTTTAATAATTTTTTTATTGGCTTCAAAAATTTTGGGCCACAGGAACGCGTTGTTCAGATAAGACCCGGCCAGATCCCACAAGGTGTCCCCTTTAACCACGCGGTGAAAGGTTAAACCGGCGGAATCGGGTTCAGGGGATGGGGGGGAGACAACGGGGGTGACGTGAGTTCCGGCACCGGGGACAGGGACAACAGCCTTCACCGTGGTAGAAGATCCCGCGGGGGGAACCGCATCGACGGGGACGACCGTCGAACTTCCCCCTGACGGCTCGATGGCGCCAGCGGAAAGAACATCCGCTGTTTCTGTTTCGGAAAAATCATCCCACTCTTCAACAGTCTCCTCAGCCCACACCAGAGGAGTAACAGCCAACAGCAGGGCGAGGAAGGATGCACGCATCATGATGACCTCCTAGAAAAGCGAATAAACTTTCGGACGTGAAACCGGCCGGTCGGCGGGGAACGACATATCCCCTCTCTAAGGTAGCGGTTCCTTTATAATCCAAAAAGGCAAGACTGTCAAGGGCGAAGAACGGGTGCGGACTCTTCCCGGAGGAAACTCATCATTCGTTCGTGCTCCTCACGGGTCAACCGCCCTTCCTCGCGCCACCGGTCAAGGGCTTCCGCCACCGGCGCCAATTTCCTCGGCCACGCGGGTTTTTCCATCACAAAAGTGGGATGGTCCGCCGCCCGAAACGCCCCCGAAAACAGGCGGGCGAGAAAGACAAAAAACAAGAGCCCCAACGCCACCCCGACCCAAATCATCCGAGCGCGGAAGGGGTGTCCTGGAGCCGAGCGAAGTCCGCCACCCGAACGAACAAGGAACGAACCTCCGCCAACAACGCTAAACGATTTTGACGAAGGGCCGTTTCGGGGTCCATCACCACCACCTGGACAAAAAAGTCGTCCACAGGATTTCGAAGGGTGACCAATCCGGAGAGGACGGCGGGGTAGTCCCTCGCGGACAAAAGAGGCCCCGACGCTTTTTCCATTTCAATGACACGCGCCGCGAGAACGCGTTCCGCTTCGGTTCGGAACAAATCGTCACGCGGGGCCGAGGCGAACGCCTCGCCCTTCTTTTCCGCTTGTTTCAGGAGGTTGGCCGCTCGCTTAAAGGCGACGGAGAGAGGCGCAAAATCAGGGTGTCGGCGTATGCCACGGAGCGCCGCCAAACGGGCCCACACGTCCTTCACATCCGAAAACCCCGAGGCCAAAACAGCGTCAATCTCATCCGAACGAAACCCCCGCGCTTCCGCGAGGGCCGACCACCGTTGCCCAAAAAAATCACGCAACGACACCCCAGCCTTTATCCGATCACCCAAACTTTCCGGGAAAAGAGCCAGAGCGCGTTCCACGATCGCCCACAGGGAAACGCCTTCCCCGCGAGCCTCCAAAACACGCAACACCCCGATCGCCGCCCGTCGCAAACCGTAGGGGTCCTGGGACCCGGAGGGAATTTTACCGATCAAAAAGTTTCCGGCCAACGTATCGATCTTGTCCGCCACAGAAACCCACGCGGCCGCTTCCCCCGATGGCAACACCCCCTCCGCGGTCAGTGGCCAATAGTGTTCTTCAATGCCACGGCACACGACCGGACTTTCACCGTCCCGTTCAGCGTAGAGACGGCCCACAATTCCCTGGAGTTCAGGAAATTCACCCACCAGGCCCGTGGTCAGGTCCGCTTTCCCCAACCGAGCGATGCGGCGGGCCTCCCCCTGAACCGATTCCTCCACGCGCAGAAGATCGACACACAGCCCATCGGTCAGGCGACCGACCCGCTCCGTCTTGTCCGCCATCGTCAAGGAGGCCGAAAGGAAGGCGATCCCCCGAAGATCGGCCACACGGGAGTCCAGGGTTCGCTTCGCGTGTTCCCCAAAGAAAAAAGCCGCGTCGCTCAAACGGGCCGACAGAACCCGCTCATATCCTTCGCGCACCACGACCTGGTTATCGGAAAGCCCGTTACGCACCGCAACGAAACAAGGGAGCAACTCTTCACAGGAAACGTCTTTAAACACCGGGAAATATTTCTGGTGTTTCTTCATGGAGGTCACCAACACCTCTTGGGGAACCGCGAGGAACCGGGGGTCGAATTTCCCCACCACCGCCACCGGATGTTCAACCAGATTCGTGACTTCCTGAAGCAAGGCCTCGTCCCGGTCCACCGGGATAAACCCGTGTGTGATTTTGGCCACATGGTCGATCTGTTTAAGGATCAGTTCCCGACGTTCGGCGGGATCCACGATGACACAATGGTTTTTGAGCGAAGCCGTGTAACGGTTCGGCGCTGCAAGATCAATTGGTCGCCGCGTGTGGAAGCGAAGACCCAACGTTCGTCGACCGGCCTTGACCCCCGCTAAAACAAAAGGAATGGGCTTGGCCCCGAACAAGGCCACGATCCAGCGAATCGGGCGGGCAAAAGTCAACCGGCTTTCCTCCCACACCATACTTTTGGGAAAAGAAAGGGATTGAATGAGTTCAGGAAGGAGAACGGGAAGAACTTTTTCCGCCGTGGCTCCGGGCGTTTTTTTTAAGTAAACGAGACGTTCCCCCCGATCGGTGCCCCGCGTCCCCAATCGTTCCGGAGTCGTCCCTTGCGAACGGGCAAATCCCTGGGCGGCGGGGGTCCAGTTTCCGGCCGCGTCTTTCGCCTGGGCCAGAGCGGGGCCCAGAAATTCCTGTTCCCGATCACGGGCCTTGGGAGACAACCCGTCCACAAGGAGGGCCAACCGTCGGGGCGTTCCACACACCCGGACTTCCTTAAAAGAGAAACCTGCTTTCTCCAGTCGGTCTCGCCCATGGGCCAACAGCGCGTCCAAGGCCGGTGACAAAAACCGCGCGGGAATTTCTTCCATCCCGATTTCCAAAAGAAGGTCTTTCATCGCGTCCCCCCTTCCGGCGACGTGAGCGTTGCGAGATAAGCCTCGGCGCTCCGACGGGCCAACCCGCGCACACGCCCAATATACGTCACACGTTCCGTCACAGAAAGGACCCCCCGGGCGTCCAAAAGGTTAAACAGGTGGGAACATTTCATGACCGCATCATACGCGGGCAAAACCAACCCTTTCTCAACCAATCGTTTGGCTTCTCCTTCCCAATCGTCAAAATGGCGGCGGAGCATTTCCACATCCGCTTCTTCAAAATTGTACCGGGAAAATTGTTTCTCGTCTTCCAGATGAACCTGACCGTAGGTTCGATCGTTGGTCCAAAGGACATCGAACACGCTGTTCTTCTTCTGGGAATACAGGGCGAGACGTTCTAACCCGTATGTGATCTCCACGGAGATGGGGTTCAGTGAAATGCCCCCCACCTGCTGGAAATAGGTAAATTGGGTGATCTCCATTCCGTCCAACCACACCTCCCACCCCAGTCCCCAGGCCCCTAAGGTGGGGGACTCCCAGTCGTCCTCCACGAACCGAATGTCGTGGCGTTTGGGGTCAATGCCAATAGCCTTGAGGGAGGCCAGGTAGAGATCTTGAATGCCCGCGGGGGCGGGTTTCATTAACACCTGATATTGATAATAGTGTTGCAGGCGGTTGGGGTTTTCCCCATATCGGCCATCCGTGGGTCGGCGGGAAGGTTCCACATAGGCCACCGACCAGGGCGCGGGCCCCAAACAACGGAGGAACGTGGCCGGGTTAAACGTTCCAGCGCCTTTTTCCGTGTCGTAAGGTTGCCACAACAGGCACCCCTGTTTGGCCCAAAATTTGTGCAACGAGAGAATAATTTCTTGAAACGTCATGGGTGATGGACACATCCCGGTCGAGGTTTTAGTAAAAAAGCCTGAAGGGCCCGGCCCTGCGCCAAGGTGCGCAAAGGGCGGTTCAGTAAGGGCGTGAAGAATTGTATCACTTGTCGTTCCACAGCGGGAGCGTCCGGATCTTCCAGCGGTGAGACAAAGTCCCAACCATCCAAACGGTCCGCCCGTCCACCGGGACAAGGGCCGTACCCTTCCAAGCGTGCAAACTGTGTCAGAAAAGCGGCCCGAACCTCAGATGCCCCGTACCGCTCCAAAGAGGCAAGGGCCCTCACGAGCAGGTCAAACTTCTCGGGAGCTGGAAGAAGGAGCGGCGTTAAGCGGTCCGTCCACTCACAGAAAAATGCGGCGGACGTTAAGCGCGCCCAACTCCCGCGCAACCCCGGGTGCCCCTCCACCACACTGCCCCCGGTCACACGGCCCCCCGCCGCCCCGTCCGGCAACCACAACCGAAACCGGGCCCATACCCCGGGTTCCGTGGCCGCGGCCAGTTTCGCTCCTGGCCGAAGAGCCCCCGAAGCCCGGGCGTACAAACGGCCTTTGTCGCGAGTAAACAGGGTCAATCGTTTGTCCCGTTCCGAAAGCGCTTCAGCGGCAAGAACGATGGCATCGACGTTTCTTTGCATTAACGGACCAGCAACCCCATGGACAGAGCGAGCGCCGCAAGGGAGAGGTAGGCGGTGACACTAAGAAGATCGGTCAAAGTGCTCACCAAGGGTCCCACCGCCACCGCGGGATCCAATCGAAGGCGGGTCAGGAGGAACGGCTGGAACGCGCCCAAGGTCGAAGCGACCACCATGGAAATCAATACCCCCAAGGCCACCACCGCGGGAAACGCCACCCCGAATTTCGAATAAAAAACAACCCCGGTCAGACCCCCCACAAACAGACCGTACCCCAAACCCATGTAGAGCCCCGCCAGACATTCCCTCTTGGTCACCCGGCGCCAATCTTTAAGCGCCAAGTGTCCTGTGGCCAACCCGCGCACGCAGAGAGTGGACGATTGCGTGCCCACGTTGCCCCCCATGGCCGCGATCAGCGGCATAAAACTAGCGAGCGCCACCGCCTGAGAGAGCGTCGCCTCAAACCGATGGACGATGGCCCCCACAACGACCTCCGCGATGCAGGTGGTCACCAACCACGGCATTCGCAGTCGGGCCACACGACCGGCGGAGGCGTCTTCCAATTCTTCCGCCGTTGTCCCAGCCATTTTGGCGATGTCTTCGGTGGCTTCCTGACTGATCACGTGAAGGATATCGTCCACCGTCAAAACACCCAACAACCGGTTGTCTTGATCCACCACGGGCGCCGCCAGGAGTTTATATTTGGTGAACACCTTGGCCGCCTCTTCCTGGTCCACATCCGCGCGCACTTTAATCAGTTGGACCGGCCCCATAATTTGTGAAAGGCGCATGTCCCGCGGCGCCGCGATCAACGCCCTTGGCGTCAGCACCCCCATCAATCGTCCAGAGTCATCCGTGACGTAGAGCACGTGCAGATCGCTCATGCGATGGAGACGGCTGGCCACCCGCACCTGATCCAACGCTTGCTGGGCCGTCATCTTGGGTCCCAGGTTTAAAACGTCCGTGTGCATGAGCGACCCCGCGGAGTTGGGAGGGAACACCAGATCCTTTTCCGGCCGGGCCGACTGGGCCCGTCGCACCATGGTGGCCATCCGCCGCACGGCCCGATCCGGCAAGCGATGAAATAAAGCGTGGGCCTGATCCGCTCCCCTATCCTCCAAGATGGGCCCTAAGGTCCCCAACTCCAGAGTGGAGAGAAGATGCGTTTGATGGGGGACATCCAGTTCTTCGAAAAGTTCCGAAGCGCGGACAATGGGCAGGAGTTTGAAGAGAACGATTTGCTCAAACGGAGAGAAACGGTCCCACCCTTCGGCCAAATCGGAAGGATTGATTTCCAGGAGGTCCTGTTTCAATTCCTTGTAATCTTTCTTGGAAAGAAGTTGTTTGATTTCGGGAACAAAGAGGGCCGATGGGTGAAGAGGGCTCATATCAATCGGGGTTCCTGGGCAATGTCTCCAACGATGGCTTCCAACGTGTCTTGCAACGTCACGAGCCCTAACACTTTACCTCCTCGGTCCACCACCAGCGCCATGTGGTGATGGCCTTCGCGAAACTCGCGAAGGAGCCGGGCCAGCGGGACATCCGGCTGAACCCGCGGCAAAGGACGGACCAAGTCTTCCACCGCGATCAAGGGCCCGCTCCGCAAGGAAGCCAAGAGGTCTTTAGAGTAAACCATTCCGATGATGCCGTCAATTGTTCCTCGATGGACAGGAAGCCGCGAATAACCGGATGACAAAATACGCTGGATCAGCCCGTTCATGCCGGACCGAAGGTCCACCGCCGCGATTTCCGCTCGGGGGACCAAAATGGCCGACACAGGCGTTTGAGCAAAACCGACCACGTTCCGCAACACACGGCGAAGCGGGTGGCCCACCGGTGCATGTTCCAACAAGGCGCGAATGACGCTTTGGTCCCATTGGGCCCGCTCACGCCGAACCGTCCGGGACAACCACGAAAGGACCCCCCCCACCCGACGAAGGAGCCCTTCCATCAAGGGACCACAGATCTGGGTCATGACCCGCAGAACAGGAGCCAGAGCCAAGGCCAAAGGTTCCGGATACGTTCGAGCCAAGACTTTGGGCCCGGCTTCCCCGCCCAGGACCAAGAGAATTCCTCCCACCAGAGGAAAAACGATCTGCCCCCAATGGAACGGGAATCCCAAGACGGTCACCGCGTCCAACGCGATGGACACCAAGAGCACCGCCAACCCCGCGTTAACCAAATTATTTATAAGAAGAATAACAGCCAACGCCCGATCCGGGTCCTGTTGCCAAAAATCCAAACGCCCCGGCCGCGCCCGAGACAGACGCGCCAACTGAAGGCGGGACAAACTCATAAACGATGTTTCGGCCAGGGACAACGCCGCGCTGAAACAGAGGAGGAGGAGGGCGCTCGCCCCTTTCAAGAGGAGAAGCGTCACAGGGTGACCCCCTCTTCCCGGTCGTATTCATCGAGAATTTCGCCAACCAATTCTTCCAAAACATCTTCGAGTGTCAAGAACCCGATCGTCGCCCCATCGGGCGGACCCACAAAAGCGATTCCATCCCCTTTGGCTCGAAACTCCTCCAGGAGATCCAACGCTTTCGTTTCGGGACCCACCCGACGAAGGGGGCGAATCATGGGTTCCATGGAGAGAAGAGGGCCCGCCCGCACCGCCCCTAAGAAATCCATCACATTCAGATACCCCACGAACCTCCCTGCCCGTGTTACAGGGACCCGTGTTCGGCCCGTTTCCACGAGCAAATCGACAAACAGTTCCGGCCCCTGGGGCCGATCCGCGATTTCCAAAGCCAAGGCGTCAAGACGGTCGATGGGTTGAGCCACTTCCCGGGCCGTCCGCTGGGTCATGGCCAACGCCCGGCGAAACATGTCCCCCGAATCTTCCGTGAGATGGCCCGCCTCTTCCGACTCAGCCACCGCGTGTTGAAGCTCTTCCAAACTGACCACCGTCAAAGGGTTCACCGGCGCGCGGTGGAGGGCCGGAGCCCACCGTTCAATTCCCCACCCCACCGGAGCCCACAACAAAAAAAGCCCCCGCGCGAGGGAACTGAGCCAGGGCAAGGTACCGGCCGCCACCCGTTCCCGATAGGCACGGCCAATGATCTTGGGGAAAATATCTCCAAAAACAACAAGCGACGCGGTGACCACAAGCCAAACCGTCCAGCTCACCACCGGTCTCGGGAAAATCCCGTTTAAAGGGACCGCCGCCACCGCGGCCAAACTGGAAAAACTGACGTTCACAAGGTTATTGCCCACCATCAAAACGGAGAGGAGGCGGTGCGGTTTCGCCAGCCAGTCCTGAAACAACGGGGCCAAGCGAGGGGAAAGAACCACAATTTTTTTCATGCGCAACGCGGAGAGAGTGGTGACGGCGGCCTCCACCATCGAGAAGAAACCCGAGAGGCCGAGCAGAATGGAAAGTACAACCAGTTGAAGAAAAATCATTCCGCCGAAAGAGGTGGGGTACGCGAAGCGCTTTTGAGCACCGCTTGAACAATAGGCTCCTGGACAGCCCACATGCGGGCTTTGGGCCCGGGGGTGTAATCCGTGTGACCCAACAGGTGGAGTGTCCCGTGCACCGCCAAACGAATGATTTCTTCAGAAAAAGACGCGCCGAAACGGCGGGCGTTTAAACGGGCCTGATCCACCGCGATGTACAGATCCCCAAAGGGTTCTCCTCCCCTTGGTCCCAGAGGAAAAGGCCCGAGAGCCGACTCGGCCCCGTGACGAAAAGCAATGACGTCGGTGAAACGATTGGTCCGGCGAAAGCGTCGGTTCATGATCCGCAGTTGGGCCCGGGTGGTCCACACCACATTCATTTCGCCCCGAGCGATGGGCCCGCTCGTCGCCAAGGCCCGCCGAACGGCTCGCCGAGCGAAAGGCTCGGCTTGCGGGGATCGCACCTGAACAGTGGAAAAATGGATTTTCATTTGGGTCGCGAGGAAGGGGGCCGCCGTTCTCCGTCTGTTTCTTGGCTCGTGGGGTAGTGGACCCGGGTGTGATAGACACCCACCAAGGTGTTCACAAAGGCTTCCTTCACCACTTGAACTTCTGCCAACGTCAGGGGAACGCGTTCGAATTGACCATCCAATATTTTTGCGTCAACAATCCGGTTCACGTGATCAACCAACCGCTGGTGCGTGGGGCTCTCCAACGAACGGGCCGACGCTTCCACCGAATCCGCCAACATCACGATGGCGGTTTCTTTGCTGTGGGGTTTCGGTCCAGGGTAGCGGTACAGGTCTTCGTTCACGGATTCCGACGGCCCCGTCTGTTCAATAGCCCGCCGGTAAAAATATTCCACGCGGCAGGTCCCGTGGTGCATCAGAATAAATTCGGTGATCAGGTGATCCAGGTTATGCCGCTGGGCCAAAGCCAACCCGTCTTTCACGTGGGATTGAATCACGATCCGGGACATATTGGGTGGCAAGAGTTCGTGGGGGTTTCCGATGGCCCCCTGGTTTTCCACAAAATATTCAGGTTTCACCAGTTTTCCAATATCGTGAAAATAGGATCCCACCCGACACAGGAGCGCGTTGGCCCCGATGCGTTCCGCCGCGGCTTGGGCCAAGGACGCCACGATCAGAGAATGGTGATAGGTCCCGGGGGCGTCCAAACTCATTTCTTTAAGAAGAGGGTGGTTCACGTCGGACAGTTCCAAAAGACGGATGTTGGAAAGACGGGAAAAACACATCTCCAAAAAGGGGAGGAGTGCCAACACCAGGAGAACGGAAAAAAAGGCCCCCGCTCCCACCCCCTTCAAGGTGGCGATGACCTGGACCGCTGGCCATCGTCCAATGAACGCCAACATGATCAGAGCGGCCCCGCTCGCCACAGCGACCCACAAGCCCGCGAGGATCAAATCCCCCCGCGTGCGAACCCGAATGGACCGAGCCACTCCCGCCAGTCCCCCGAAACAGACCACCAACGCCCCCTCAAGAGAAAAAGAATTGAGAATTCCAAAGAGAAGCGCCAAAACGAGCGTCAACACCACCCCGATCCGAGGATGGAGAAGGATGGTCACAAGAATACTGACCGCCGAAAGGGGCATCCCATAGGGAGAAAATGCCCCGTGACGAAACCAGAGTTCCATCCCCAACACCGTCGCGACCACTAAAACACCCACGAGCGCGATGGCGTCGTCATCGTGAAAGAGGTCGGGATGGTCGTAGCGAAGAAAAAGCCGAAAGAGCGCCACCAGCGCGGTGGTCAAAATCAGAACCGCCGCCAGAGCCGAGAAACCGGGCCCCAATTCCAAAAAGAGAACACCTGTGAGCAAGACCCACACCGTCAATCCCACCACCCAGGTGGGAACGTGGACTTCCCGGTGCAGAAAAACGGAAGCGCGGGGGCCAGGCAAGGGGCCGCTTTTTTCCGTCCAACGCAACAATCGAATGAGGAAGGGTCGGAGGGTGTGACTCACAAATTGTTTAAGTAAAGGCGGCATAAATTATCGGGAAGAATCCGAAGGGCGATCCCCAAAAGCGTCGTACGCCTGAAGAACGCGTTGAACCAAAGGATGGCGAACCACATCCACGTCAGTGAACCGAACGAACGCCACTTCGTCAACCTGACGTAAAACTTTTTGAATACCTACAAGCCCGGACCCGAGCTTCCCGTCCAAATCAATTTGGGTGACGTCCCCCGAGATCACCAGGCGAGACCCGTTCCCCATGCGGGTGAGAAACATTTTCATTTGTTCCGGGGTCGTGTTTTGGGCTTCGTCCAAAATAGCAAAAGCGTCGTCCAAGGTCCGGCCCCGCATGTAGGCGAGCGGGACAATTTCAATTATTTCCTCATCCCGCATCGCGCGAAACTTTTCCGGCCCCACCATCCCATGAAAGGCATCGTAAAGCGGTTTCAAATAGGGATGGACTTTCTCATGAAAATCCCCGGGAAGAAAACCCAATTTTTCCCCCGCCTCCACCACCGGGCGGGTGAGCACGATCCGGGACACCACCCCCCGCTCCAAAGCCGCCACCGCACAGGCCACAGCCAAATAGGTTTTTCCGGTCCCCGCAGGACCGATGGCAAACACCATTTCTTTTTCTTGAAGTGCCTTCACATACGATTTTTGGGCAGGAGAGCGGGGTCGAATGGGTTGGCCCGTGACCGAAAGAAGGATGGTGTCCGCCGAGGCATTGGGCCTTGGGAGGCCAGGGACAGGAACGTCCACCGCCTCAACAGCCCCCCCTTGGCGGCGCGAGAGAATCGCCGAACGTTTCATTTCGGTCAAAGTGGCCACCGCCTGTTCCACCGGTTTTGGTTTCCCCCGCACGGCGAGCGTCAAACCACCGTCATGGACACGTTCCGAAGGGCGAACAAAAACCTGGACACTGAACCGCCGCTCGATCTCTTTAATGTTCCGGTCGCGAGGACCGAAAAGAAGGACAGCCTCCTCTTGGTCAGACAACGCCACCCGGCGGGTTACCACGGAAAGGCGTCCAGGGGGACCCGAGAGAGGGTTCTCATCGGGGCGGGTGCTGAATCTTTACCGCCAACTCCTTTAGAAGCTGGGCTTCGTCCACCGGGGAAGGTGCGCCGCTCATGGGGTCCGCCCCCCGTTGCGTTTTGGGGAAAGCGATCACGTCCCGGATGGAGTCTTCACCCGTCAGAAGAGCCACCAAACGGTCCAGCCCCAAAGCCAAGCCCCCATGAGGGGGAGCCCCGTAGTCGAGCGCGTCCAAAAGGAACCCAAACTTGGCTTTGGCCGATTCGGGAGAAATCCCTAAAATTTCAAAAATTTTCGATTGGAGCGCCGCCTGGTGGACCCGCAAACTTCCGCCCCCAATCTCCGACCCGTTTAACACAATGTCGTAGGCCCGAGAGCGGAGTGTGTTTAAAGGACGAACACCCACCCCGTCGATTAACGCCTGCTCGTCCTCCCGTGCCGGCCGGGTGAAGGGATGATGCACCGCGTTCCATTTTTTGTCTTCCCCGCTGTAATCAAAAAGCGGGAAATCCACCACCCAGAGGAATTCAAACACACCTTCCTTTTTCGTCCACCCCGCGCGTTTGGCAAGTTCCAGGCGGAGCGGCCCTAAACACGCGGCCACATCGAGGGCCGGGCCCGCACCAAAAAAAACGATGTCCCCCGTTTTCGCACCGACTTTTTTCGGAAGTTCCGTCAGTTCTTCCGGGCTCATAAATTTGGCGATGGACGATTCCGCCCCTTGTTCCGTCATTTTGAGCCAAGCCAATCCCTTGGCCCCAAACGTCTTGACCCATTCGGTCAGTTTATCGATTTCCGTTCGGGAAAGGGCCGCCCCCCCCGGATAACAGAGGGCCCGCACCACCCCGCCGGCCGCCAATGTTTTCGCGAAAACCTGAAACCCTGTTTTGGAAAAAACGGATGAAACCTCCTGGATTTCCATACCAAATCGAAGGTCCGGTTTATCGGACCCATAGCGCGTCAGGGCGTCCGCGTAGGAAAGACGGGGAAACGGTGTTTTAATTTCTTTCCCCAAAGCCGCCTTGAACACATTTTTCAGGAGGCCCTCCACCAGGCCCAAAATATCTTCCTCTTCAACAAAAGACATTTCCAAATCGATTTGGGTAAACTCCGGTTGACGGTCCGCCCGCAGATCTTCGTCGCGAAAACATCGGGCCACTTGGTAATAACGGTCGAACCCCGCCACCATGAAAAGCTGTTTAAACAATTGGGGCGATTGAGGCAAAGCGTAAAAACTGCCGGGGGAAAGTCGGGAGGGAACCAAAAAATCTCGGGCCCCTTCCGGAGTGGATTTTGTGAGGAACGGAGTTTCCAGTTCCAAAAATCCTTGGTCGGCCAAGAAACTTCGGACAGTCTGGGTCACCCGATGGCGAAGAATTAAATTTTTCTGGAGCGGGGGCCGACGCAGGTCCAGATAACGGTAAAGAAGACGAACGTCTTCGCTCGCGTTGGAATGTTCCGAAATCTCAAACGGAGGTGTGCGGCTGTGATTCAAAACGGTCAAGGACTCCACCCACACTTCCACAGCGCCTGTGGGAAGGGCGGCGTTTTCCGTTCCGGCAGGGCGCGGTTTCACTTCCCCGGACACTTCAATCACAAACTCTCCCCGCAGGGCTTCGCCCTGGGCAAACACGTCTTTCCGCTCAGGGTGAAACACCAGCTGGACCAATCCTTCTCGGTCCCGAAGATCAATAAAAAGGACGCCCCCGTGATCCCTCCGGTTGTGTACCCACCCGGCCAGAACGATTGTTTTCCCAACATGGTCCGGACGAACTTGGCCACAGTAAACGGTACGTTTCATGAGGAAGACTCCATGGAAAGACGATTAAACACCCGGGACACCACCTCAACCAAGGGGACCTCTTCTTGGGTGTGACGGCGCAAATCCTTAAGGACAACGGAACCCTTTTTCAGTTCCTCTTCTCCAACCAAAATCAACCCATCCGCCCCCCACCCATCCGCCGCCCGAAATTGGGCTTTCAAGCTTTTGGTGGAAGCCCCTATTTCGATGGAAACAGGAAACCGGCTTGGATGGCTGCGAAGTTCTTGCGCCAACCGAAAGGCGGTCACACCTGTCCCCTGGCCTGCCTGGGCGACAAATATTTTCGGGGAAACGGGGAACACCACCCCCTGGGCTTCCAGGGCCCGCGCGACCCGATCCACCCCAAGCGCAAATCCCATGGCCGGCGTGTCGGGCCCCCCCAACAGTTTCACCAACCCGTCGTAACGGCCCCCCGCACCGATGGCGTCTTGGGACCCCTGGCCGGGGGCGGTCACCTCGAACACGGTTCGGGTGTAATAGTCCAAACCCCGCACCAACCGGGGTGAATCTTCAAAGGGAAACCCCGCCCCTTTCAGGAGCGCGTAAACGTCGTCCCGATGGACGCGGCAGGCCTCACACAAATGGTCCGCCATGAGGGGAGCGTCCCCGAATTTTGGCCCGTCCACTTTACAATCTAAAGCCCGGAGCGGGTTCCGTTCCAAACGACGGACGCAGTTCTCACAAAGATCCGATTGACGTGCGGTGAGATAGGCGGTCAAGGCACCCCGATACGCGGGACGGCATTGGGCGCATCCGATCGAGTTCACCAAGAACCGAACCCCCACCCTGAGACCCGCGGCGGCCAAGATGTCTCGCACCAAAAAAAGGGTCTCCGCGTCCGCCTGGGGGGACGGGTTGCCGAAACATTCACCCCCGATCTGCCAAAATTCCCGATAGCGACCGGCCTGGGGCCGTTCGGCCCGGAACATGGGCCCCCCATACCAAAGTTTTTTCACCGGTGCGGTTTGGTCCCACCCGTGCTCTAAATAGGCCCGCACCACCCCCGCCGTTCCCTCCGGCCGAAGGGCCAGGGACCGGCCGCCGCGGTCCTGGAAGAGATACATTTCTTTCTCCACGATATCGGTGGTATCGCCCACCGCTCGGGAAAATAGGTCAGCGCTTTCAAAAGAGGGGGGACGTATCTCGTCATACCCGTATCGGGCAAAACAATTCTCCGCGCCCTCTTCCAAACGACGAAAGGAACGGAGTTCGTGATCGATGATGTCCCGGGTCCCCCGGGGAGCGTTGGGGCGTGTCATAGGAGAAGAGGCAACGGGAAAGATTTTACAACTTTGCCGGGAGGATCACCACGAATGACTTGTTTCTTTCCAAGAAGTCAGATGGATCGGTGCCTTGGCCCAGGACACGTTATCCAATACCGTGGGGTCGTAGTAGACCTTACTGTCGGCACTAAAGCTTCCCTCGGTTGTGAACTGCGCCACCCCGAGGAACGTTGTCCGATTGAAACTCCCCCCCGTTCCATAAAAAAAACCGTGGACTTGAAGATTCGCAATGCCGTAACAACAGTGATTGGGTTGGCTGTAGATCCCCGCAAAGGTTGAGTTCCACCACGACTGCCCTGAGGTTGGGCCCCAGACAGGAACGGTATTCTGATATTCGTAGGGAGCGGACTCTGGAATCGTCGCTCCGTAAACATGATAAGGGACCGCACTGCCCGTTATCGCATAGCCTCCATTGGGAATAATAAGAGCCTCCACATCGAGGAAGACTCGGTCTATAAAAAAATAACTGCTGGTTAAGTCCGTATAATCTAAATAGATCACGGAGGTCGAACTTCGAAATTCGTAAAAGTTTCCCATGCCTTCGGGCAGGCCGGTTTTTTTATCGAAATATATGGATTTTCCCCAATTGAGCAGTGATTGAAAATATCCTGAGTTGGGAGGATTTCGAAAGGTAGGGCTGCCATCGGTTCGGCGGATTTCTCCGGTAGTCGAACTGGAGGGAACAACCGAGTCCATCGCCTTCTGCTTGTAATAGGCCAAATCCGGTACCGGTGGGGACCCGAGATCGGGTTGGTAAGCCCAGTAATGAATATTATCCGTGTTGGGAGGAGTGGGGTCAATGTCACGGCCGGTGATATAGCCCGCGCCCTTTAAACGCGGATAAGAGTATTCCACAAAATACATCAGGTTGTTGTAGCTCTTCAACGAACCCCACTCCGGAATAATCCAAGAGCTTCCCGATGTTTGCCCCTGGTTAAAAATGAGCGCCGGCGAATCCGGATCGCCCGCCGAATATTCCGCCACGATGGAACGAATTTCTGAAGAGGAAGAATCCATGCCTTTTCCCAGGATGAAAACGTTTCCTGGAACGGATCCCGAAGTTATTTTTATTTTATATTTTCCCCCAGGGATATCGGCGAAGGCCCGATCATCATTGTAATCACTTAAGGGAATTCCCGCGATGGCGTCCGTGAAATTTTTCCTTGTCTCCGTGAGTTTGGCAACCCCCTTGGCCACCGCGGCTTCTGCCATTTGAAACGCCACCGTTGATTTTTGGCGTTTGACCGATTGTTTGGATTCGTTCTGGAGGAGCTGAATGACCAACGGGAGAACAACAACAACCAAGAGGAGGAGACCCAGAAAAACAGCCATTAAGTT
Source organism: Elusimicrobiota bacterium (assembly GCA_016788905.1). Lineage (NCBI taxonomy): Bacteria > Pseudomonadati > Elusimicrobiota > Elusimicrobiota bacterium. Next base: position 33,825 of record JAEURZ010000009.1, on the reverse strand, counting down.
CCCCGCGTTTTTTCTCATAAGCCAGGATAGCCCCCGAACCCCGAAAAATCAACCCCCTTTCAAAATAAAGATTGAAATTTTTTTCTTTCCGGGGCATACTGGAATACCATGAACCAAGAAGAACTCCTATGGTGACGGGCCGACCCATTCCACGGACAACCGCGGGAGTCACCCTTATTGAACTTTTGGTGATGAGCGTGATCGCTTCGCTCGTTGGATTAACCGTCATTCAAGGGTTTTCGGGCATTAGCCGCGGAATCATTGCCACTCGATTCAAGTCCCTGGCCACCCAGTTGGCCAACGAAAAGATGCAGTCTCTTAAGAACACCTCCTATTATCGATTGAGGGTTTCCAGCCACACCGTTGTTCCCACCGCGCTGAGCGCCCTCTCTCCCTCCGTCTGGAGTGACGAATCCAATTATTCGCCTACGGTCTCCATCATCAACGGGGTCACATTTACCGCTTACGCGATGGTCGAGCGGGTCAAAAAAAATGCTTCGGAAACCCTTGATCTGAAAGCCTGGGATTCCACCGACACTGGATTAAAACGGATTACCCTGGACGTTGTCTGGAGAGAGCGCGACGCCTGGAAAAGATTTCAGTTGACCAACCTCTTGGAAAATCCGAACCGGGGAGAATCTGAAGGCGATTTTGTGGGAACGGTGACGGACAACGCCACCGCCACTCCCCTTTCCGGAGCGATGGTGGACATCGCGGAAAATCCGTCGATGAATGCCGTTAGCGGGGGAACAGGGAACTACCGTCTCGGCGTTCGACAGGGGACGTACACCCTCCGCGCCTCGAAACCGGGATATTTCACAAAAACAAGCGCCAACAACGTCATCAGCAGCACCACCACCCAAGTGACCGTCAATTTCGCGTTGAACGCCATGTCTTCAGGAACGATCTCAGGAAGCGTTTGGCACAACGACCATTTGGTGATCAGTCGAGTCTGTGGGTATAAACTTACGGGTCCCACCGCTCAGGAATATGTGGAAATTTTTAATCCAACCACGTGGACATGGACCGTTGATGGAGCCATTGGACTCACGTTCCAACGCCGCCTCGCCCAGGACCCGTGGCCCATCCCCATCGCCCTGAACTACGCGCCGGGGGGATCGCTCATCCCTCCTGGAAAATTTTATTTATTCGCCAGCCAGTCTGTCCTCAACATTGACGGAACACCCGTTTCGGCTGACGCGGTATGGAACACAACCATTGGGGGAGCCGCCTGCAACACGGGAGCGGTGGTGAACGACGATTGCTTTCCTTATTTCGACGCCGGGGCAGGTGTCTACAACATCTTACCGACCAACGGAACAGACGGGGCCTTTGAAGGCGCGGGAGTCCTCACCCTCACGTCCCTTTCCACGGGCATGGTTTTGGACCGAGTGGGCTGGCAGGGGGCTGGATGGAACAACCCCGCGTCCAGCGAAACGCTTCCCGTCTCAGATCAATTTGGCCTCCAGGCCAACGAGATCTATTACCGAAAAAGCGATACAGGCGGGGCCCTCTCGTCCACGGTGGGCCCCGCCTACGACAGCGGGAACAACTCCCTTGATTGGGCTGTAAACAACGGGGCCCCCCATTCCCCCCCACGCGCCAGCGCCTCACCCGCACTTCCCGTGAGGACCGGAATTCCCTCCAACGGGGCTTTGATTTTTGCGGACGATGGACTTTCACAAATGACTCAAGCCGCGTTGACAGGGTCACCCCCCGAAGCACGGTTCACCCTTTCCTCCGTGGCCACTGGAACCTGGACCGTGAGCGCGTCGTCTGGAAATTTTTTTCTTAGCTTTTCCACCCCCATCGGCGCCGGGGTGAACCTTTCCACCTCGGTGGTTATGAACACCTCCACCCTCTACGGGTTCGCCAGCGGCCGGGTGGTGGACGCCTTAGGGCTGGGGGGCCTCGCGGGAATTTCAATTTCACCAGGTGTCGGCTTAACGAATGGCCTTGGATTTTTCAACGTCCCTCTTTTCCCAGGAGCCCAGACCTTGACCGCCAATAAAGGAAGCACGAACCCCAATTACACAGAGACCTCTCTCCCGATCACCATTGTGCGGGGCCAATCGTCATCGAACCACACGCTCTACCTCAGCGGAGGAGCTCGCATCCAAGGGCTCTTGACCATTGATGGGGTCACCCCGCTCCCCAATGTCCCGGTGGAAGTGACCAACGTGGGCACAGGAATGACCATGGACAACGCCATTTCAAACCCGAGCGGACTGTTCTCTGTCTCTGTTCCCGTCGGCACCTACGCTGTCCGGCCGACCGTCGAATTTGGGGAGTCCATTTCTCCGGACACCCCGGCCGTTAACGCGAACGTGGGCGGGAGCACTGTTTTTGCCGCCACCTACACGGTCACATCGGCTTACGGGACACTGACGGGGAAGGTCACTCACCAAGGCAAACCCATCACCACGGGGGTCCTTCTGATGGCCAGCGTCGTGGCGGTTCCGGCTTCTCCTCCCCCAATAGACAGCAGCTTCCGCGGATCAGGAACGCTTTACTACAGCGGTTCCTCCCGTTCCGATGGGACGTATTCTTTTAAAATTCAAAACGGGACCTATTTTGTCACCGGGTGGTACACTACTTTTAACGGCAACACACCCACCGTCACTCGCAAAGACCTCACCAACGTGGTGATTGCCCCACGCACCACGACCACTCGGGACATCGCGTGGTAAAGCGCACCTCGGGGTACACGCTGGTTGAACTTCTTGTGGTCTCCGCCATCGTGGCCTTTCTTCTCTCCATGGGAGCGTCACTTTTTACGCGGGTGAGCACCTTTTTCCGCGTTTCCATTGCGAAAATGGAAACCCAAAGGGATGTGCGAAACCTCATGGATCTGGTGTGCCGAGAAATTCGCCAGGCCAAGTCTTCCTCCATCACTCTTTCACGAGAAGACGCTTCTCAACCTCCCTACAGTAAAATTTCTTTCCAGAAAGTGCAGGGAGACACGATCCTCTTTTGGCAAACCGGTCGGACTCTCTCTATGAGTAAAAACGGGGCAACCACCGTGCTCTCGAAAAAACTCCGATCCATTTTATTTTCGTATCCATTCACAGCAGATTCCAGCCTACTCACAATCCTTTTATCCATCGAAAAAACCGGTGGGAATTATGAAACCTACTCGCTTCAAATGGGGGGAGAAACCATTCGTCTCCTTAACAATTAGGTGGCGATGAAACCCTCCCCGAGCAAAAACTGATGACAGACCTAGAACCCGATTGGGCCTCCCTGCTCCGTCGAATTCCTTTTTTTGGGGATATTCGCGAGGAGTTGAGGTCGTTTCTGTTCGCCTCTTTTCATTCCCGCACCCTTCAGCAAGGGGACGTTCTCTTTCGCCAAGGAGAGGAGGGGAACGCCCTCCATCTCCTGATTTCTGGCCAAGTGCAGGTCGTGGAAAACAGGGCGGGTAAAGAACACATTCTGACCACCTTGGGTCGCCGGGGGGACCTGATTGGCGAAATGGCCCTGTTGGGTGGTGAACCTCGACCCGGAACCGCTATCGCCCTCCAACCCAGCGTTGTTCTTGAACTGCTTCGGAAAGAATTTGAAGATACCCTTGAAAAACACCCGCCCCTCGCCCTGGCGGTCTCCCGCTCCCTGGCCCAACGACTGGTCCAATCAACCCTCCCCCCCCCGATCGCGGGCTCCATGGGAAAAGTGTATCTGGCCATGGGAGCGCTTCATCCTCAGGAACGTTTGAGATGTGTGTTCAATCTCGCCCTGGCCACAATGGAACAATCCCGGCGACGCGTCCTCTTCGTGGAAGTTACTGAAGAAAAAGCGATCCCGGCCGTATCGCAGTTAAGCCACCACACGCACGGGATCCCCCCCCACATGGATCTGCAGGATTTCCAAACCGTGGAGGGGCTCCGGTCCCTCGTCTTTGAACACGCCTCAGGCCTCGACCTTCTTTCCGTTTCCGAGAGTTCCCTCTCGGGGCCCCTTTTTGGCGGTCTCTACCCCTTGGTGATGACCGCGCGGAAAGAGTGGGATTTCGTGTTCATTTGCCACCCGGGACACCCATCGAGAGCGGCCCGAACTCTATGGGAAGAGGTGGACCGCACCTTTTACATTCGGGAAGAATCCACCGAAAAGGGCGGGGCGTTGTGGCGTGAAATGGAATCCGTGGTACCCCCCCATCGGCTGGACCTGGTGGAATTACAACGAAACGCGCCTCCCCGACGCAATCGACCGGGCCGGTTTTATATTCCGTGGAGGAACCGTGAACTCCGGGGATCGGAGAGGGGTGACCTCTTTCTCTCCCGGCAAGAAGAATTGGGGCTCCGAGGGCTAAGTCGTATGGCCCGACAGTTAGCGGGCTTGCGTGTGGGGTTCGCCATGGGCTCCGGAGCGGCCTTGGGGTATTCCATCATTGGAATTCTGAAAGCGCTGGAACGAAATGGTGTTTATCCCGATCTCTTGGCGGGGACCTCCATGGGGGCGTTGGTGGGAAGCTTTTACGCGGCGGGAAAATCGGTGGCCGAACTGGAAGAAATTGCTTTAAGCATTACGAAGAAACGGCTCTGGACCATGGCGGATTGGACTGTTCCTTGGAAGGGCGTGATTCTGGGAAATGGGGTGCTCCGTTTCCTCAAATCCGTTCTCGGGGACGTTTCTTTTGATCAATTGCAACTGCCCTTTGCCTGTGTGGCGACAGAGATCCACGCGGGGACCGAACGTGTGTTGAGGCACGGGGCTGTGGCCGAAGCGGTTCGCGCCTCCCTGTCTCTCCCTTTTTTCTTTGAACCTTTCTTTTGGCAAGGGCGCTACCTCGTGGACGGTGGTGTGGTGAACCCCGTTCCCACCTCGATCATTCAAGCGATGGGCGCGGATGTTTCCATTTCCGTCAACATCACCACCTCTCCCGCCATCAAAAGAGTACCGAGCCTCCGCAAACGGCGCCCATCGGTTTTCAACCCGCTTCACGGGCCCAACATATTTCATGTCATGGCCAAAACCATTTACACCATGCAATACGGAATCGCCCGAAATGGCGCGGACGGGGCGGATGTGGTGATCGCCCCAAACCTGGCCGAGTTCGGGTGGTCGGAATTTCATCGAGCGAAAGACATCATCACGGTTGGAGAAGAAGAAGCGGAAAAGGTTATGCCCAAAATTTTATCCCAGTTCCCCTTTTTCTCCGATCACGCCCGTCGCCCACGGCGGGAGAATCCCTCAGGGCACTAAGGATTCCAAAGAAATTTTTACGGGGCGTGGATTCCCCTCCAAATCCCACTCCCGTTGACAGCGCGGTTGGTATTCACACCAGTGGCATCGGACAGGTTCGAACGAACGGGGAAATTCGTGGCGTTCCTCGGCGCGAAGCAACCGGTCCAAAATCCCAGCCAAGCGGCGCGCCACTTGCCCCATGTCCGCGGACGACGGGGAGGGAAAAATCACAGGCGCCTGAAGACCCGCGTCTCCCTCAGCCCCATCCCCTTTCACGAACACATCAAAACACAAGGATTTTGGCGGCCGGCCAAACATGCGCTCACAGGCCCAGGAGTAAATCACCAACTGGGTTCGGTCCGCACGGCGAGGATCGTAGGGTTTATTGGAGGTTTTGAAATCGTGCAAAACCCATTCGCTGTCCAACAGATCAAATTGCCCTGTTAATTCATGGTCTCCCGGTAAGGGAAGACGGAACGAACATTCGACCCCACGCGTTGCCGGTTGAAGTCCCGGCGCCCGTTCCCTCATAAACTGGTCCAGGAAATGTTCGCCCAGCGCGCGAAGGTAATGGGGTTCCGATGGGCCTCGAAGGAATTCCTCCGGGACGGGCCGCAAACGATTGTCTAACGTGTCACGGAAAAAGACCGCCAAGTCCTGTCCAGGCAAATCATTTCGGGAATCAATTTTTTGAACGAAATTATGTTCCAGCGTCTCGTGAATGGCCACCCCAAACGCCAGTTCCGGTTTGACCGGCGCAGGGATTTGAAGAACATAGCGATACTCGTATTTCTTAGGACAAAATCCGTAACATCCGATGCGGGAATAGCTGGACTTCACGCGGACCCACCCACCACCACACGGGGAATCCGAAGGGTCGGCAACCCATCGGAAACCGGAACCCCCTGACCTTCTTTCCCGCAGGTCCCAACGGACCACCCCAAATCCCAACCCACGCGATCGATGGACCGCAACACCTCCGGCCCGTTGCCCAAGAGATTGGCCCCGCGCACGGGATGGCGCACTTTTCCGTCCTCCACCCAAAAACCTTCTTCCACTTCGAAAACGAAATCCCCTGTGGCCGTGTTCACCTGGCCGCCTCCCATTCGCGTCACGTAGAGTCCCCGCTTCAGCTCGCGCAAAATCTGTTGGGGGTCGTCAGGACCGGAGGCAATAAACGTGTTGGACATGCGGGGAATGGGAACGTGAGCAAAGGATTCCCGGCGCCCGTGCCCGTTGGAGGGGCATTCGCCCCTTTGAGCGGAACGGCGGTCATGGAGGTAAGTGCGCAACACTCCTTTTTCGATGAGAACCGTGGACTGCGCGGGAGTTCCTTCATCATCATAACGGAAAGACCCCCGTTGCCCGGGACGGGTGGGATCGTCCAAAACAGATATTTTTTCATTCGCCACCACACGCCCCACACGGTTCGCGTAATGAGGAGAACTTCCCTCCAAAACAGCGTCGGCTTCTAGGGAATGGCCCACGGCCTCATGAATCAGTGTTCCTCCCGCTTCGGACGCAACCACCACCGCCATTTCACCCACCGGAGCGGGGGGGGCGATCAGTTTGGCCAACGCCCGACGGGCCGCCCGATTCGCTAACCCTGAAAGATCCAGACGGGACAGGGACTCCCATCCCCCTTGAACCGCAACCACTTCGTAGCCGGTTTGGCGTCGGCGACCGTTTTCCGCCGTGACCTGAACCACAAAAGTTGCGTAGGATCTCTGTTCAGCAAAGATCCTCCCTTCGGGGGTCCGTCCCGCAATATTTTTGAGAAGTTCTCCCCCGGTCAACCGGACCTGACGCACACGCCGGTCCAGTCGCGCGGCGCGATCGGCCCGGGAGAAGGATTCCAACTTTGTTTTAAGGGATGGGGAATGGGTCAGCGGGGCGGGAGAAACAAAAACGTCTCCCTTCGTTAACGAAGACAAGCGTCCGCCAAAATCTTTAACGCGGGAAAGGATCTGGCGAGTCTCCTCCCTTGTGAGATCCTGCGTGAGAGGTTGGCGCGCTTCCAGTGAAGCAAACCGAGGGTCTCGACCCATCCGCCGGAGGCCGACCCCCGCCTCCGATGCGTTGACCGACTCCTCCAACCGTTGATCTTCCCAACGCAGAGTTCTCCGTTGAGATTCTTCAACGTAAACCTCCAGACCCTGGGCCGCGGGGAGAACCGTCCCCCACCCCATCATTCGTCCAGGGGCCAACGGGCGGTGAACACCGATCCCCGACCCAAAATGGAGTGAACGCGCAGGGATCCCCCGTGGGCCTCCAGAATCCGCCGGGAGAGGGCCAGGCCCAGGCCCACCCCTTCCACTTGCCCCGTGAAGGAATCTTCCACCTGATAAAATTTTTTGAAAATCTTTGGAACATCCTCAGGGGGAATCCCCGATCCTTCGTCCTCAACGGAGAGAACAACCTCACCCCCCTCGCACCGACCGAACACTCGGATAATTTTACGAAGCTTGTGATTAAATTTAGCGGCGTTTTCAATAAGGTTACGCATCACTTCAATAAAACGGTCCGGGTCCACCGATACGGCCGGCAACCCGTCCAGCCCTTCATCCCAATGAACTTCAGCCCCTTGCCGAGCGAAATCAGAAGCCAACGATTCCCCCGCTTTTGCCAGAAGTGGTCGCACCTGTTCACGCCGTCGGGTCACGGCCACACTTTCCGCTTCCACGGTGGCAAAATTGAGGAGTTTCTCCACCAATTGGGCCAGTTTTTTTCCCTGGTCTCGAATGGCGGTCAGCCCCTGGCGTTGGGTGGGGGAAAGGGATTTGTCTTCCAAGAGAAGCGGGGCAAACCCAGTAATCGAAACAAGCGGGGTCTTCAATTTATGGGAAATTACGGAGAGAAAATTCCGTTTTAATCGATCTTCCCGTCGGGCCTCTGTTCGGTCTTGAAAAATGAAAAGCCCCCCCACCCCTTCCCGCAAGGGTTGAAAGGTCCCTTCCAAAATAAACTTTTTTCCCACCTCCCGAGTCAACACCAGGGGGACCGGTTCGGTGGAGGCCAGGGCTTCTTTCCAGGGAGGACACACCTCAAAAGAACGGGTGGCCTCCTCCAACGATTTTCCCGGCAATCCTTCGGGAACACCCAGGAGGCGAGCGCCAGCGGCGTTGACCAGTGTCACCCGACCCCCGTCGTCCAACAACAAAGCCCCATCGGACATTTCACTCACGAGCGTCCCCAGGGTTTCTTTCTCAGAACGGAGATCGGAAAAAAGACGGGCGTTAGCAATGGCCACAGCGGCCTGGGCGGCAAAGATTTCCAAGGCACGCCTGTCCACCGAGGTAAACCCCGCCTCCCCTTTTTTATTGATTCCCTCCAAGACGCCCAACAACCGCCCCTGATGGAGGAGGGGGACCGCCACCAGCTGACGGGTAACGAAATCGCTCCGTTCATCCACCCGCCCCGTCCAGCGGGGATCTTTTTGAACATCGTTCACGATCAAGGGGATTTCGTTCGCCGCCACCCATCCGGCTAAACCTTCCCCCGACTTAAGGCGAACCGTCTTTACTTTCTCCCCCACGGTGCCGAGAGCCACATCGAAATAAAGTTCGTTGGTTTTTTCGTCCTTAAGGAGCAGAGAACTGGATTCCGCCCGAACCACCCGCGCGGCCAATTCCATGACCGTCCGGAGCAAGACCGGTAAATCCAAGGTGCCCGCCAGGGCCCGACTGGCTTCAAGCAGCGTTTCGAAATCGGCCGCGGTGAGCGGACCGGGGGTGTCGGCAGAGGCGTCAGTCATTCTTACGGAAGATCCGTGTGCCCCATGAGAAAACGATCCACTTCGCGGGCCGCCCCACGGCCCTCGTTAATGGCCCAGACCACAAGGCTTTGGCCGCGCCGGGAATCCCCGGCGGCAAAAACACCGGGCACGTTGGTCACAAACCGGCCGTGCTCTGCCTTGATGTTGGACCTCGCATCCCGTTCCACCCCCAGGTCTTTCAGAAGCCCTTCCTCGGGACCCAAAAAACCCATGGCCAACAGAACCAACTGGGCCGGCCAAACTTTTTCCGTTCCCGGAACAGGCGTCGGGACGAACGCCCCTTTCGCGTCTTTGGTCCATTGGATTTGAACCGTGTGGACTTCTTTCACCCGCTTGGATTGTTCCCCGCACTCGAAACGGGTGGTGGAAATCAAGAACTGGCGCGGGTCTTCCCCGAACACCGCGGCCGCCTCTTCTTGACCGTAGTCTGTTCGAAAAATTTTCGGCCATTGGGGCCAAGGGTTATCGGGCGCTCGTTTCTCCGGTGGACGGGGAAGGATCTCAAACTGGACCAGACTTTTCGCCCCCTGACGAAGCGCGGTCCCCACACAATCGGTTCCCGTGTCTCCGCCCCCTATGACCACCACGTCCTTTCCCGCCGCAAAAATGGCGGGAGGCTCTTTGAGGTGGGTGTCCAAAAGGCTCTTCGTGTTGGCGTGAAGATAATCCATGGCAGGGTGGATGCCCTTAAACTCTCGTCCCGGGACGCGGAGATCCCGGGGAAGGGTCGCCCCAATGGCCAAGACCACCGCGTCAAATCCTTTCCGGAGTTTTTCGATGGGGTAGTTTTTCCCCACGTCGGTCCCTGTCAAGAAGGTCACACCTTCCTTGGCCATCAGATCCACACGACGCTGAACCACCTCTTTGTCCAGTTTCATGTTGGGGATTCCGTACATCAAGAGCCCCCCCACCCGATCGGCCCGTTCAAAAACGGTGACCGTGTGACCGGCACGATTTAATTGGGCCGCCGCGGACAACCCCGCCGGCCCCGATCCGACGACAGCAACCTTCTTGCCCGTGCGCTTCCGGGGCGGTTGAGGTCTCACCCACCCCTCCGCAAATCCTCGATCGATAATCGACGCTTCCAAATTTTTGATCGTGACCGGCGGGTCGGAAATCCCCAACACACAGGATCCCTCGCAGGGCGCCGGGCACACGCGCCCGGTGAACTCCGGGAAATTGTTGGTCTTATGGAGACGATCCAGAGCGTCTTCCCACAAACCGCGAAACACCAAATCGTTCCATTCCGGTATCAGGTTATTGATGGGGCAACCCGACGCCATGCCCGCCACCAGGTTTCCCGTGTGGCAAAAAGGGACACCGCAATCCATGCACCGGGCGCCCTGCTGGCGAAGAGATTCCTCCGGCATGGATTCGTGAAACTCTTCCCAATGGCGGATACGTTCCGTGGGGTTCGCGTCCGAAGGCAATTCTCGTTTGAAGCGCATAAACCCTGTGGGTTTAGAAACCCCCAAAGGTTTGGGGTTCAATCCCGAAGACGCCGTGGAGGGGTTGTGTTTCTCCGTATTTTTTTTGGCGTTCATTTAATTTCCTCCCACCCGCGATAAATCGCGCGCGTTCTCTTCAAAAGCGGCCATGATGGCCTGGTCCCCGGTCATGCCGGCCTGGTGCATTTTTTTAATGGTTGAAATCATTCGCTTATAATCCCGGGGCATCACTTTCACAAAGGTTCGAATCAACGCGGGCCCCTCTTCCAAAATTCGTTTGGCCGCGGTGCTGGTCGTGTAGAGGAGGTGACGAACCAAAAGTCCATGGACTTCTTGCACGTCCTCTTCTTCCATCGGCTCGACTTCCACCATTTCTTTATTCACTTTGGCGCGGAAATCCCCGGCCCGATCCCAGACGTAAGCCACCCCTCCCGTCATCCCGGCACCAAAGTTTCGGCCCGTGGGTCCCAGAACCAAAACCCGTCCCCCGGTCATGTATTCACAAGCGTGGTCGCCCACGCCTTCCACCACCGCGTGCACACCGGAATTCCGAACACCGAACCGCTCCCCGGCCAACCCGCGAACATAGGCTTCCCCGGACGTGGCCCCATAGAAGGCCACGTTGCCAACAATAATGTTTTCCTCTGGCACATAGGCGGCCGCCAGGGGAGGCGTCAATATAAGTTTCCCCCCCGAAAGTCCTTTGCCGAAATAATCGTTGGCGTCCCCTTCCAGCGCGAGCGTCATCCCCCGCGGTAAGAACGCCCCAAAACTTTGCCCCGCGGACCCCTGGAACTTTAATTCGATGGTGTCGTCCGGCAACCCTTTCGACCCATACCGCCGAGTCAATTCACTGCCCACCTGGGTCCCCACCACCCGATCCCGGTTGCGAATGGGTACCGTGGCCTTCACTTTCTCGCCCCGTTCCAGGGCCGGCTGACACAAATCAAAAAGAACCCGGCGATCGAGCGACGCGTCCAACCCGTGATCTTGATCCATCTGCCGGTAACGCCCCACTTCGGGACCCACCTGAGGTGAAAAAAGTATCGATGAGAAATCGATTCCTTTGGCTTTCCAATGATCCACCGCTTTCCGCTTCTCCAACCGATCCACCCGACCAATCATTTCATTGATGGAGCGAAAACCCATCCGGGCCATGTATTCCCGAGCCTCTTGGGCAACGAAGCGCATGAAATGAACGACGTGGGCGGGATCGCCTGTAAATTTCTTCCGCAATTTAGGATCTTGGGTGGCCACCCCCACGGGGCACGTGTTCAAATGGCACACCCGCATCATCACACAGCCCAGAACCACCAACGGGGCTGTGGCGAAACCAAACTCTTCCGCCCCGAGAAGCGCCGCAATCACCATGTCCCGACCCGTCTTCAATTGCCCGTCCGTCTCGATGGTGATCCGACTCCGGAGATTGTTCAACACCAGGGTTTGGTGGGTTTCCGCCAACCCCAATTCCCAAGGGAGTCCCGCGTGTTTGATGGACGATTGAGGGGATGCCCCTGTTCCCCCATCGAAACCGGAGATCAACACCACGTCCGCGTGGGCCTTGGCCACACCCGCCGCCACGGTGCCCACCCCGACTTCCGCCACCAACTTCACACTGATCCGCGCCAGGTGATTGGCGTTCTTCAAGTCATGAATCAGTTCGGCCAAATCTTCGATCGAATAAATATCGTGATGGGGCGGCGGTGAAATCAACCCCACGCCCGCCGTGGTATGACGGGTTCGGGCCACCCAGGGATACACCTTGGTCCCCGGCAATTGCCCCCCCTCTCCCGGTTTAGCGCCCTGGGCCATTTTGATCTGAAGTTCCCGGGCGTTGACCAAATAAAGGCTCGTCACGCCAAACCGGCCCGACGCCACCTGCTTAATGGCACTGTTCTTGGAATCCCCGTTCGGAAGGAGCTTGTAGCGTTCGGGATCTTCGCCCCCCTCCCCGGTGTTCGACTTTCCGCCCAGTCGGTTCATGGCAATGGCCAACGACTCATGGGCCTCTTGAGAAATTGAACCGTAACTCATGGCTCCGGTTTTAAACCGTTTCACGATGTCGTCCACAGACTCCACTTCTTCAATGGGAACCGGATGTTCCGCGTCTTTCAGTTCCAAAAGACCTCGCAACGTAAAATGTTCCTTGGACTGATTGTTCACAAGTTCCGCGTAACTTTGGTAGATGTCGTAACGATTGGTTCGGCACGCGGACTGCAACCGATGGATGGTTTCGGGATTGAACAAATGCCGTTCCCCTTCTTTTCGCCACTGGTAATTCCCGCCCGCGTCCAACACGTGGGTGTCCGTGGAGATTTCGGGAAAAGCCCGGTGGTGACGTCGTCGCGCCTCTTCGGCAATCACCTCAAGGCCCACCCCGCCCACGCGGGAGGGGGTCCACGTAAAATATTTCTCGATCACCTCCTGATTCAGCCCCACCGCTTCGAAAATTTGAGCTCCGCCATAACTTTGAATGGTCGAAATCCCCATTTTGGAAATCGTCTTCACCACCCCTTTCGTCGCGGCTTTCACGTAATTTTTAACCCCGGTCTTGTGGTCCAACCCCACGAGCATCCCCTGGTGAATCATATCGTCGATGGTTTCGTAGGCCAAGTAGGGGTTCACCGCCCCCACGCCGTAACCCAAAAGGACCGCGAAGTGATGGGTTTCCCGAGGTTCTCCGGATTCTAAAACAAGACCGACCTTCATACGCGTCCCTTTCCGGATCATGTCGTGATGGAGACCCGCCACGGCCAAAAGCGCGGGGATCGGCGCTTTCGTTGGCCCCACGCCACGATCGGAGAGGATCAAGAGGTTCACCCCTCCCGCTACCGCACGATCCGCAGCGGCAAACAGATCGTCCATCGCGAGACGGAGCCCCTCCCCGCCTTTCTGCGGGTCGAAAAGAATCGGCAGGGTCACCGACCGGAATCCCGGTTCTTTGACCTGGCGAAGTTTTTCCAATTGTTCGTTGGTGAGGATGGGGCTTTTCAGTTCAATCAATCGACTGCTTTCAGCAGAGGGATGAAGGATATCGCGCTCGCCGCCAATGGTGACGGAAGCCGAGGTCACAATCTCTTCGCGAATACAATCGATCGGTGGGTTGGTGACCTGGGCAAAAAGCTGTTTGAAATAGTGGGAGAGCAGTTGAGGACGGTCCGAGAGCACAGCCAGAGGCGTGTCCGTCCCCATGGCGCCCACAGGTTCCACTCCGTTCCGGGCCATGGGCTCCATGACCACACGCAAATCTTCGTAGTTGTAGCCGAACACCTGTTGCCGTTGCACCACGGTTCCATGGGCCTCGTGAACGGGTTTGTCGTGGTCCACCAGGTCGTCCAGAGCAATCAGATTTTTGTCCAACCATTCCCGATAGGGGTGCTCGGACGCCACTTTCTTTTTAATTTCATCGTCTGAAATAATCCGCCCCTCTTCCGTATCGATCAAAAGCATTCGCCCCGGCTGAAGACGCCCCTTCTGGACCACCCGTTCTGGGGCAATGTCCAACACCCCCACCTCGCTGGCCAAAACGACGAAATCCTCTTTGGTGACCACATAGCGCGAAGGACGAAGACCGTTTCGATCCAACACCGCGCCCACGCGGACCCCATCGGTGAACCCAATGGACGCCGGGCCGTCCCAGGGTTCCATCAAACAGGCGTGATACTCGTAGAAAGCTTTTTTCTCTTCCGACATGCTCTCGTGATTCGCCCACGGTTCGGGGATCATCATCATCATGGCGTGGGGCAGGCTTCGCCCGGCCAACACGAGAAATTCCAAGCAGTTATCAAACATGGACGAATCGGATCCGTCCGTGTCAATCACAGGCAACAGGCGGGCCAAATCCTTTCCAAACACATCGGATTTGAGGAGCGACTCCCGGGCGTGCATCCAATTCACGTTCCCGCGCAAGGTGTTGATTTCGCCGTTGTGAATGATGTAACGGTAGGGGTGCGCGCGGTTCCAATTGGGGAACGTGTTCGTGGAAAACCTGGAATGGACCAACGCCAAAGCGGACACCATGTCGGGGTCGCGCAATTCGGGGTAAAAGTCTTCCATTTGGTTGACCAAAAGCATCCCTTTGTACACGATGGTTCGCGAAGAAAGGCTGGGGATATAAAAACGATTGGACCCGTTTGCATCCGAGAATCGGAGGGTATGTTCGGCTCGTTTTCGAATAATGTAAAGGGCGCGCTCGAAAGCGGCCCCGTCTGAAAGAGAGGCGGCCCGTTGGATAAAAGCCTGACGAATAAAGGGTTCCCCCGCCCGCGCGGTGGGCCCCAAAGCGGAGTTGTCGGTGGGGACGGTTCGCCATCCCAAGAACAGCTGCCCCTCTTCTTGGACAATTTTTTTAAAACCCTGTTCGGCTTCCTGTCGCGCTTTGGGATCTTGAGGCAAAAACATCATGGCCACGCCATAATGACCCAACTCCGGGAGAGCGATCTTCTCTTTTAAAGCCACCTTCACTAAAAACGCGTGGGGGATCTGAATTAACACGCCCGCCCCGTCGCCCGTGTTGGCTTCACATCCACAGGCACCCCGATGGTTAAGATTGTTCAATACTTCGAGGGATTGGGTCACAATCTCATGGGATTTCTTCCCTTTAATATTGACCACAAACCCGATGCCACAGGCGTCGTGTTCAAATTGCGGATCGTATAACCCTTGTTTTCCAGGCGCTTCGTTTCGTGTCGTCACCGTATCACCTTCACCTTGGACGTCTGCCGTTCGTTTTCACGAAGACAGCGAATAAATTCTTCCTGCATAGGCGCCGTGTGCCCGCGCCGCCGCACAATTCCCAGCGGACGGAGAAACCGCCGGCCTTTGAGCGGAACAAAAGCCAATGTCCCCCCCCGGACTTCCCGGTCCAGTGTGGGTTCGGGTAAAATCGATAGACCAGACCCGATCTCCACAGCCTGCTTAATGGCCTCTATATTATCGAATTCTAAGGCCACATGGACCCCCGCGTGACTTTTTTTTAAATACCGGTCCACTTCCCGGCGGATGACAAGCCCCCGATCAAAAGCCACAAAAGGTTGGCCGTCCAACCGGGCGGGATCCATTGATTTTTCTTTGGCCCACGGGTGGGAGGCCGGGCACACCAGAACCATCGGCTCCTCCCGCCACGAGAAAACTTCCAAATCCCGGCCCGCTCGCGGAAAAGAAACAAGCCCCAAATCCACAGCCCCCTCTTTCACCGCCTCCAAAACCCGGTCGGGATGAAGATAGTCCATGTGAACCCGTACCCCGGGATGACTCTTTACAAAACCGTCCACAAATTCTTGGAGGTGGCGCAACCCCGCCGAATAGATGGCCGCCACCCAAATTTCCGCTGTCCCGGAGAAACGGCGAACCCGCCCCACCAGCCCCTCGTAATTTTCCACCAGGTCCCGGCACCCCGCGTAAAAGGTCTTTCCTGAATCGGTTAATCGCCAGGGGCGCCGCGACCGATCGATGAGAGAAACGCCCAGATCCATTTCCAAACTATGAACGGCTTGGCTGGCGGAAGATTGCGTAACGCGGTGAACTTCAGCGGACCGAGAAAAACTCCCCAGCCGGACCACATCGCAAAAGAGCTTTAAGGTTTCAATCTGCAGAACACCCTCTCAGTTTACATTTTATTTTCAAATAGAGAAAGGATATTACATTAGTTTATCTAATAGAACAATACCCCCGCCAAATGAATTTACTACACTTTGGATTCTCGGGAGGCCACCGTGTCCGTTTTCGCTAAAACCATCGTTCTTCTTGTTTTGTCCAATTTGTTTATGACCGCGGCCTGGTATGCCCATTTAAAAAACCTGGGGCATCGGACATGGTTTTTCGCCGCGACGGTCAGTTGGGGGATTGCCTTTTTTGAATATTGTCTTCAAGTTCCCGCCAACCGGATCGGATACACAGTGTTCAGTCTTCCCCAACTTAAAATCCTCCAAGAGGTCATTTCGCTGGCCGTTTTTGTTCCGTTCGCTGTTTTTTACATGGATCAACCCATCAAATTAAATTACCTCTGGGCCGCGCTTTGCGTTCTCGGCGCCGTCTATTTCATCTTTCGCGCCTGATGGATCCTCGCCGAGCGAGAAAACTTAACGCGGAGCCCCTTGGACCGGGCCCCGTCCTCTACTGGATGAGCCGGGACCAACGGGTGGCCGGCAATTGGGCCCTCCTCCGCGCCCAAGCGTTAGCGCTGGAAAGAAAAACCCCCTTGGCCGTCGTTTTTACATTGGCCCCTGATTTTTTAGGCGCACCTCTTCGCGCTTATGACTTTATGCTGAAAGGATTGGCCCAAGTCGAGAAGCGACTGATGGCCGCGGGGATTTCCTTCCATATCCTTTTCGGCCCTCCTCCCGAAACCCTGGCCGCGTTCGCTCAAAAGCACAAGGCCGGGGCTATCGTCACGGATTTCGATCCCCTCCGTCTCAAATCCCTCTGGAAAGCCGCCGTCGCCGATCGGATTCCCGTTGCTTTCGAAGAAGTTGACGCCCACAATATTGTCCCGGCCTGGGTGGCTTCACCGAAACAGGAATACGGGGCTTACACCCTTCGGCCCAAAATCAATAAACTCCTTTCCGATTTCCTCACGGAATTCACCCCGCTCCAACGCCATCCCTTCCCTTGGAACGGGAACGTCTTACCCGTGAACTGGGATCAAACTCTCCTTCGTTTGAAACCCGACCCGCGGGTCCCAGCGGTTTCGTGGGCCACTCCCGGGGAAGCGGGCGGCGCAAAAACCCTTGGGCTGTTTCTCAAAAACCGCTTGGGCTTTTACAACACACGTCGCAACAACCCCAATGAGGAGGGACAGTCCGACCTTTCCCCCTACCTGCATTTCGGTCAGGTTTCGGCTCAAAAGGTCGCCTGGGAAGTTCGTCGACAAGCTTGGGACACAGACTCAGGCCAAGATTTCCTGGAGGAATTGATCGTTCGCCGGGAACTTTCAGACAATTATTGCCTCTACAACAAACAGTATGACGCGTTTGAAGGGTTCCCTCAGTGGGCCCAAAAAAGCCTCAACCTCCACCGCCGAGACAAACGGGCTTACCTTTACTCGCGGGACATATTTGAACAGGCCGAAACCCACGACCCCCTCTGGAATGCCACCCAAAGGGAAATGACGAAACGGGGGAAAACGCACGGCTACATGAGAATGTATTGGTGCAAAAAGATTTTGGAGTGGTCCGCCACCCCGGAGGAAGCCCAGGCCACGGCCATTTATTTAAACGACCGCTATGAACTAGATGGCCGGGACCCCAACGGCTATGCGGGAATCGCCTGGTCCATCGGGGGTGTTCACGACCGCGCGTGGTTCAACCGCCCCGTGATCGGCCAGGTTCGATGGATGACCGCTAACGGCTGTAAATCAAAGTTTGATACGGAAGCATACCAGAAAAAAGTTCTCTCTCTCAAGAGCTGACCCGTTGACCCCATCGACGGAAAAGTTGTAGATTAGTCGGGCCTCCTCAGGAGGGGGTTATTCCATGTCCTATCTTGTCCTCGCGCGAAAATACCGGCCCCAAAGTTTTGACGACTTGGTGGGCCAGGAACACGTGGCCAAAACATTGGTCAACGCCCTGGCCAGCGGTCGTTTGGCCCACGCGTATGTGCTCTCCGGCCCGCGCGGATGCGGAAAAACCACCACAGCCCGGATCCTGGCCCGGGCTCTTAATTGCGTAAAGGGCCCCACCCCCAACCCCTGCGGGGAGTGCCCCCAATGCGTGGAAATTGCCAACGGCAGTTCCACAGACGATGTGCTGGAAATTGATGGTGCCTCCAACCGGGGGATCGATCAAATTCGCGAACTCCGCGAAACCGTTAAATACGCCCCCGCACGATCCCGTTATCGGGTCATTATTATTGACGAAGCCCATCAGATCTCCAAAGACGGCTTCAACGCTCTTTTGAAAACCCTGGAAGAACCCCCTCCCCACGTGGTCTTCATGATGGCCACAACAGAATCTCAAAAAATACCGGAAACGATTCTTTCCCGCTGCCAACGGTTTCAATTGCGATCCATTCATTTGACCGATATATTCGACCGTCTTAAATCAATTGTTGGATCGGAAAAACTGAACGTGGAAGACGCGGCCCTGCACGAAGTGGCCCGTTCGGCCCATGGGTCCCTGCGGGACGCCCTGTCCCTTTTGGATCAGGTTATTGCTTTTTCCCCCCAGGGAGCCCAGGTGGCGGATGTCCGAAACCTGCTGGGGCTTTTGCCAGGGGAATTTGTACGACATTTCACAGAAACCCTTCAAAGCGGAGAAACCACACGGGTTCTCCAGGCCGTCCAATCGGCCATTGAAGATGGTCTGGATCTCTCCCAACTCGCGGAGGACCTGTTGGACCGTCGGCATCGACTCCTTTTATGGAAAGCCGGCGTGCGGGACCCTCGCGCGCCGGACGGCGCGGAATTGGAACAGGAGTCCGCGGTCCTTTCGTCAGAGCGGGTGGAACGGGACCTGGCGGTTCTGTCTCGGACAGTGGCCGATATGAGGCGGAGTGAATCCCCCCGCGTCACCTTTGAACTCGCGTGCCTGGAGATCGCCCAGGAAGCCGTGTCCGTGACCGAGCTGGTGGAACGTTTGGAAATTTTAGAAAAAGAGCTCCGGTCAGGGGCGCCCCTCCTTTCGTCCCCTCCCCCACCTGTGCGTGAATCTCGACCCACATTATCAAACAGTTCTCCCTTTGTCCCGGTCAGGCAGGCCCCCCCAGCCACGACGGACTCCACGGCTCCGAAACCACCGCCCCCTGACGCGGTCCCGATACTCCATGTCGGACCCGGAGAATGGGGCCCCGATTTGGTTCGGTCCGCCTGGGCAACAATGGTTAACGAGATCGGTCACAAAAAACCGTCCCTTGAAACATTTCTCCATTTGGCCCGTTGGTCCGCCTTGCCCGGAAATATTTTAAAACTTTCCTTCGATCAGGAATTTCAAAAAAATCAGGTGGTCTCCCAAGAATCCCTTTGGCTGGATTCTCTCCGAAAAAAGATCCCCGTGTCGTTTGTGGTGCAAATGGCGATCGAACCTCCCCCTGAAAGAATCCGTCCGGCCCTGCCAAAAACAGAGAAACCCGCCGCCCCCCCCGCCGCGCCCCCAATGGAAGAGGAGGAAGCGGTGGTGGAGAGCGATTCAGATGACGATAACGCTTCGCCTGGAACATCGGCAGTGGAGGGAGAAGAAGATCCTCCAGAATCCCTCGCCTCTCAAGATCCAGGAATACGAAAAATCTTAGAGAAGTTCCCGGGCCGTGTGCGCCGGGTGGACAACGGGAAGTAAGGGTTCTATGACAGGCGTTTGGGATAACTTGGTGTGCGCGATTCTGGGGCTTCCCGGCGTCGGACCGAAAATGGCCGAACGAATCGCGCTGCATCTTCTTCGAAAAGGGGAGGTGGCCGACGCCCTTCAAAAAAGTATCCTAGAGGCACGTACGAAGATGTGTCGATGCCCCACCTGTGGGGATTACATGGAAAGCGCAGGGGCCGCAAGCCCTTGCCCTCGATGCCAAGATCCCCAGCGGGAGACGAACTTACTTTGCGTGGTGGAGGAATCCTGCGACCTAGCCGCCTTGGAACGCTCGCGCGCCTTTCGTGGGGGATACCACGTGCTGGGCGGGGTTCTTTCCGCGTTGGACGGGGTGGGTCCAGAAGAGCTTCGCATTGAGTTGCTCCTGAACCGCGTCAATGAAAACAAGATGGAAGAAGTCATTTTAGCCATGAACCCTTCGGTCGAAGGAGAAACGACGGCGGCCTACCTGGCCGACCTTTTAAAATCTGCCGGGGTCCGGGTG
The DNA here is from genome assembly GCA_016788905.1 of Elusimicrobiota bacterium. NCBI lineage: Bacteria > Pseudomonadati > Elusimicrobiota > Elusimicrobiota bacterium. Next base: position 13,638 of record JAEURZ010000009.1, on the reverse strand, counting down.
ACGCGCCTGGCCGCGGGCCTCCCTTCGGGGAGCGCCATTCAATACGCTGACGAACACACACTTGCTCAGGCGCTCTCGGGCCGCCGCGCCGTGAACTGAGGGGGAGGGATCAATGACGATGGGAAAAATTGTCGTGGCCGATGACGAAAGGGACATCACGTTCTTTGTCAAGCGTTTGCTGGAAATGGAAGGCTACACGGTTTGGGCCGCAAACGACGGACAGGGCGCCATTGACCTCTACCAAAAGGAAAAACCGGATCTGGTGATCCTTGATGTTTTCATGCCGATTAAAGATGGGGTCACTGTCTGTAGCGAAATTCGCGAAGCCGATGACCGGGTGTTGATTTTAATGCTCACTGGGCAAAAAAAAGAAGACGACAAGGTCACGGGCCTGACCGCGGGCGCCGATGATTATCTCACCAAACCGTTCGGTGAAAAAGAGCTTCTGGCGCGCGTCCGATCCCTGTTCCGACGACCCAACCTGGGATAAATGAAATCAAAGATTTTGGTTGTTGAGGACGACGCGGCCATTGGCAAGCTGTTGTCCTACAACTTAGGTCGCGAAGGCTACGACCCCCTCCTGGTGAAAGATGGCGAGACCGCCATCGCCATATTTCGACGCACGAAGCCCCGCCTGGTGATCCTCGACCTCATGATCCCTAAAGTGGACGGCCTGGAGGTCTGCCGTTTGATTCGAGCCACAGACCAAAACGTTCCCATCCTGATGCTGACGGCCAAAGGGAGCGAAGTGGACAAAATCGTCGGGCTGGAAATGGGGGCCGACGACTACGTTACGAAACCCTTTTCGATTCGAGAAGTGTTAACCCGCGTCAAAACCCTTCTGCGGCGAACAGCGTCAGATTCCGTGGTCACATCGAAAATCCTCACTTCAGGGAAACTCGAGCTGGATATGGACAAATACACTTTAACGCTTGAAACCAAAGCGGTCCCCCTGACCGGAAAAGAATTTGAACTCCTTAAAGTCCTCTGGTCCTCCCATGGAAAAGTTATTTCCCGTGAGGCGATACTCGAACGCGTCTGGGGGATAGACCGCGCCGCTGATATTGACACACGGACCGTCGATCAACATGTGGCCCGCCTCCGTTCAAAACTGGGGGTTGAAAAAAATCGGATCCTCACTGTAAAAAATGTGGGGTATCGCTTCCGGAGCGATTAAGTGGTGTTCGAACCCATCCGCCCCGGACTCCACCAAACGCCTCCCGACTATTTAAAAAGCCTGCTGGACTCGCTCAACGACGGGGTCCTCGCGGTGGATAAGGATCGACGCATTGTGTTGGCGAACCTCGCCGTGGGACCCCTTCTCAACCGCTCCTTGACGGAGGCCCTAGGGAACCCCCTGTGGGAGGTCCTCCGTCACTGGGAATTAGGCGTCCTTCTCGACCGAACCCTCTTGAAGGGAACCGCGGAAAAGAAAGAATTGTCCTTCGGCCCTGGACCGGAACGACTTTTTGAGGTTCGTTCGGCCCCGATCCGATCGGAAGAAAATTTCAGTGGGGCTCTTCTCACTTTCCACGACATCACTCCGCTCCGTCGATTGGAAAACCTCCGCAAGGAATTTGTCGCTAACGTCTCTCACGAATTAAAAACGCCCCTGACCGCTTTGCGTGCGGCCCTGGAAACATTGTTGGAGGGCGCGATGGAAGACCCTGAACACGCTCGCGATTTCCTTCAAACCGCCCAAGATCAAACAGAACGGCTCCAACGTTTAATCGAGGATCTCTTGAACCTCGCGCGGCTGGAACAACCGGCCAGCTCTTCCCCCCGATCCCCCTGTCCTTTGCAGGAGGTGGTGACTCGGGTTTTTAAAGCGTTCCAACCGCTCGCAAAGAAAAACCACGTCTCGCTTGATCTGCAACTTCCCGAAGCCCCCTTGTTTCTCTCTTTAGAGCCCGACGCCCTCACCCAAATTCTCTTTAATCTTTTGGACAACGCCATTAAATTTAACCGGGTCGATGGACAAGTTTCTGTTCGGGCGAAAAGAGATGGGGGGATGGGGATCCTTGAGGTGGAAGACACGGGGGTGGGGATATCCAGGGAAGACCAACCCCGAATCTTTGAACGATTTTATCGGACGGACAAAGCCCGCACCACAGACCGAGGCGGAACGGGACTGGGGCTTTCCATTGTGAAACACCTGGTTGAAAACGGCGGGGGAACCATATCGGTCTCCAGCACGTCAACCCAAGGAAGCCTTTTCACAGTTCACTTCCCACTCGATAGGAAACACCCCTAAACTTAAGTTTTCCGTTCCATGCTGGGAAGACAATACCCCGCGGTGGGTAAAAAGCTTAGGCTTGGCTGGATTTATAGAGCTCTTGGAGGGAGCGGGCTTCCCAGCGGCGCTCTCTTGACTGCTGGAGTCCCTCCACCACAGCGCGAGCCGCGGCGTGGGTGGTGATGATGGGCACGTTTGACAAGAGTGCTGTGCGGCGGATATGGAACCCATCGGAGCGAGACCGGTGGCCGTGGGGAGTATTCAAAACCAACACCACTTCCCGGTTCTTAATGACGTCCAAGACATTGGGACGACCTTCCGCGATTTTTTTAACGGTCTCGATGTTCAAGCCGTTCTTCCGTAAAAAGTCCGAAGTGCCCTGGGTTCCCATCAGTCCGTAACCCATTTTTTCAAACGCCCGGGCGATGGGAAGAGCTTGTTCCCGATCCCGTTCCCGCAAACTGAATAAAATGGTCCCTTTTTTGGGCAACGCACCGCCGGCCGCCGCTTGAGATTTCCCAAACGCCGTGCCGTAATCCACATCGATGCCCATCACTTCACCCGTGGACCGCATTTCGGGGCCCAACACCACATCCACTTCCGGAAAACGCATCCAGGGAAACACGACTTCTTTGACGGAAAACCAAGGCTTCTTTTTTTCGATCACCCCCTTCCAAGGTTCCAAAACTTCTTTCAAGGATTTCCCCACCATCACCATGGCGGCCACCTTCGCCAAGGGAACCCCCGTGGCCTTCGACACGAAGGGGATGGTCCGGCTGGCCCGTGGGTTAGCCTCCAACACGTACACCGTCCCGTTTTGGACAGCGTATTGAATATTAATCAATCCCTTCACCTGAAGAGCCACCGCCATTTTGGTGGTGTAGAGAGTCAACGCTTCCAAAACCTGTGGTTCCAAGCTATGGGGAGGCAAAACGCATGCCGAATCACCGGAATGGACACCCGCTTCTTCGATATGCTCCATAATTCCGGCGATAAAAACCTCTTTCCCGTCACAGACGGCGTCCACGTCCACTTCCTTGGCGTCTTCCAGAAACCGATCCAAGAGGATAGGGAGACCCGCGCCAGAATCCAGTGCCCGCCGCATGTAATCGACCAACTGTTCCTTGTCAAAAACAACTTCCATGGCCCGACCACCCAACACATAGGAAGGCCGAACCATGACCGGATACCCCACCTTTTCAGCGGCCGCTTCGGCTTCCTTCAAATTCCGGGCCGTGCCGTGGGCGGGATGGGGGATTTCCAATTTCGTCAGCAATTCGCCGAACCGTTCCCGGTCTTCCGCGATATCGATAGAATCGGCGGACGTTCCCAATATTTTCACTCCCGCTTTCAGGAGTGGTTTCGCCAAATTCAGCGGCGTTTGGCCACCGAACTGGGGAATGACACCCTTGGCCTTCGTCCGTTCCACCACATTCACCACATCTTCCAGCGTCAGAGGTTCAAAAAAGAGCTGGTCAGAAGTGTCGTAGTCTGTGGAAACCGTCTCCGGGTTACAGTTCACCATAATGGTCTCGTAGCCACATTCCTTAATGGCCCAAGCCGCGTGCACACAACAGTAATCGAACTCGATCCCTTGACCGATGCGGTTGGGCCCACCCCCCAAGACGATCACACGCTCTTTCTTGGACAAAGGAAGCGATTCGTCCTCTTCTTCGTAAGTCGAATAAAAGTAAGGGGTGTCCGCAGGGAACTCCGCCGCACACGTATCCACCCTCTTAAAAGTCACCGGCAGGTGTTTCTTACGGGTTTTAGCCACCGCCTCGGGTTTTAGACCCGTTAAATAGGAAATTTGAATATCCGAAAAACCGTCCCGTTTAGCCCGACGGAGAAGGTCCACAGACAAATTTTTCCCCTCCGCCCGAATTTCCTTCTCTAATTCCCAAATCATCCCAATCTGATGCACGAACCAGGGATCAATTCCCGAAAGCCGGCAAATATCTTCCACCGTGAGTCCCAGTTGAAAAGCGTATTTGATATTAAAAATGCGATCGCAATTGGGCACGCGCAATTTGTGTTCCACATCTTCCAACAATTTTTTCCGTTCCGGGTCATCCCCGTCTACTGGACCGCGCTGAACAATAGCGTCCACCGCGGGGACGATGGATTTTCCGTCCGCCCCGAGACCCGATCGGCCGATTTCCAGACCGCGTAAAGCTTTTTGAAGCGATTCCCGAAAAGTGCGCCCAATGGCCATCACTTCTCCAACGGATTTCATGCTGGTGTTCAGTGTCTGATCGGCTTCCGTGAACTTCTCAAACGCAAACCGGGGAATTTTGGTGACCACATAATCGATGACGGGTTCAAAACAGGCAGGAGTCTTCTTGGTGATATCGTTAGGAATTTCGTCCAACGTATACCCCACGGCCAGAAGCGCCGCGATTTTGGCGATCGGGAATCCCGTGGCTTTGGACGCCAAGGCCGACGAGCGGGACACGCGGGGGTTCATTTCAATAATCACTGTCCGGCCGGTTTTGGGGTCCACAGCGAACTGAACGTTCGACCCCCCCGTTTCCACCCCAATGGCGCGGATGCAGGCAAAAGCTTGGTCCCGCAGTTTTTGATAGTCAGGGTCAGAGAGCGTTTGCACCGGAGCCACGGTGATGGAGTCTCCCGTATGAACCCCCATGGCGTCCACATTTTCAATGGAACAAATGACCACACATTGGTCGGCCCGGTCTCGCATGACCTCCAACTCGTATTCTTTCCACCCGATCACACTTTCCTCAAGCAAAATCTCATGAATAGGACTCGCGTCCAAACCGCGGTGAGCGGCGGCCAAAAATTCTTCCCGCGTGTAAACAATCGCGGACCCGATTCCCCCTAACGTGAACGAGGCGCGAATAATGAGAGGAAACCCGATTTCCTCCGCAATCCGTTCCGCGTCGGCCAGCGACCGTGCCACCCCACTCCGCGGAACATCCAATCCAATACCGATCATGGTTTTTTTAAACAGCTCTCGGTCTTCGGCTTTTTTAATGGCCTCCACTTTCGCACCGATCAATTCGACCCCGTATTTCACCAAACTGCCTCGCTCATGAAGAGCCACAGCCAAATTAAGTGCCGTTTGGCCTCCCAAGGTGGGCAGGATCACTTCGGGTTTTTCCTTTTCAATAATACGTTCAATCATCGAGGGAATTAAGGGTTCCACATAAGTGGCGTCAGCAAATTCCGGATCCGTCATGATGGTCGCGGGATTCGAATTGATCAACACCACTCGATAGCCTTCATTCTTCAGAGCCTTGACCGCCTGAGCACCGGAATAGTCGAATTCACAAGCTTGCCCGATAACAATGGGGCCAGAACCAATGATAAGGATGGTTTTAATATCTGTTCGTTTGGGCATATGGGTAGTCCGTTTTTAAAAAATACGACACCGAAACGCAATGTCGTTGCGACACCTCTTGAACCAACTGAACGGCGAAATCCAAACCCAGGTTCACTTCGGCAGTCCCCCGAGGTCCAACCCCGCGCCAGTTTCCAATCCTATTTAGACTCCCGCTTATTCATCAGTCCCAAAAACCGCTCGAACAGGTAGTGGGCATCGTGGGGTCCGGGGCACGCCTCGGGGTGATATTGAACGGAAAACATGGGGAGGGTTTTGTGTCGCAACCCTTCCAACGTTTGGTCGTTCAAGTTGATATGAGTCAGTTCGACAGGTTTTCCTTTAAACGAATCCCCATCCACGGCGAACCCGTGGTTTTGGGTGGTCACCTCCACCTTTCCGGTGGTCAAATCTTTTACCGGATGGTTGGCCCCACGATGGCCAAACTTTAACTTGTAGGTTTTCCCGCCAAGAGCCAAGCCCAACAACTGATGGCCCAGGCAAATGCCGAAAACAGGGACAGGGTTGACCGTGGTCGTGTTGTGATTCACAATGGCCCGAATCGTATTGATCGCGTAGGTGACCGCGGCCGGGTCCCCCGGCCCATTGGACAACATGATTCCGTCGGGTTTATGCAGCAATAAATCCTCCAACGACGTCCGCGCGGGAAAGACCATCACATCGCATCCCAACGCCGCCAGGGAATTCATGATGTTGTTCTTCGCCCCAAAATCCATCACGGCCACTTTCTTGCCCTCCCCCGCACGCGGGGCAGGCGTTCCGGTCGGAGGGACAGCGAGCGGGGCGGGAACCCACGCATACCGCGCCTGACACGAAACCTCTTTCACCAAATCCGTTCCCGCCATCTCCATTTGATTTTTGGCCCGATCCACAAGCGTTTTGGGATCCACGTTCTCTGTGGAAATAATTCCCCGGCAAACCCCCAGGTCCCGCAAATGGCGAACCAAGGCACGGGTATCAATCCCGTGAAGACCGACCACCCCGTTCTGTTTCATATAGTCTTCGATCGACGCCACGGATTTCCAGTGACTCGCGACAGGGCTAAACTCCCGGGCCACATACCCGGCCACGTGAGGTTTCTTGGATTCGTCAAAATCCGGCGACGTACCGTAGTTGCCCACATGAGGATAGGTCATCACGACTATTTGTCGTTGGTAGGAGGGGTCTGTCATAATTTCTTGATACCCCGTCATGGATGTACAAAAAACCACCTCACCCGCGGTTTCCCCCGTTGCGCCAAAGGCCTCTCCCTCAAAAACTCGGCCGGTTTCTAACGCGAGAACGGCTTTCATGGGATCCACCGGAAGGATTTATCCAAAAGGATCGTTTCTTCCCGACTTCGTCCCATGGAGATCATGGCCATAGGAACACCCACTTCTTGCTCGAGAAACCGGCAATATTTTTTGGCGGGATCCGGAAGGTCTTTGTAACGGGTGATTCCTTTCACAGCGCCCTTAAAACCCGGGAGCTCTTTGTAGACAGGGGTAGCCTCCGCCTGCCCTCGGCGTGAGGCGGGAAAATCTCGCACCAGCTTACCGTTCACGCGATAAGCCACGCACACCCGAATGGGATCGATTCCTTCCAGAACGTCGAGTTTCGTGAGGGCAAGCCGGGTCAACCCGTTAATCCGGACCGCGTGGCGAACCACAACCGCGTCGAACCAACCGCAACGCCGAGGACGACCCGTCGTCGCACCGAACTCTTGGCCCCGGGCCCGCAACGTGTCCCCAAAGGCGTCTTTCAGCTCGGTGGGGAAAGGCCCGTCACCCACGCGTGTCGTATACGCTTTCACCACACCCAAAACCTCGTCAATGGCGGCGGGCCCCACACCGGACCCCACGCACGCGGCCCCCGCGATAGGATTCGACGAAGTCACGAAAGGATACGTTCCAAAATCCACATCCAGCATCGTCCCCTGAGCCCCTTCAAACAAAATATTTTTCCCTGCGGCCAAGGCTTTTTGCAACAAGGCGGGCGTATCGGCCATCAGGGGCTCGAAAAAACGTCGCAACCCATCGTATCCTTTGAAGGTCTCTTTGCGAAGGTCTTTCAGAGAAATGAGACGAGTGAGTAGAGGGGACTTCGCGCTGAGATTGATCTCCACAAGTTCTTTAAACACCACGGGATCCATGAAATCCGCGAGACGAACACCCACTCGGCCCACCTTATCCGAATAAGCGGGCCCGATCCCCCGTTTGGTTGTCCCTATTTTCCCTTGACCGGACTCTCGCAAGGCGTCGAGGTACCGATGATACGGCAAAATCAAGTGAGCCCAGGCGCTGATGGAGAGGCGTCCCTTCACACGAATCTTCCGAGAAGCTAAAAACCGCGCTTCTTCCCGCAAGGCCCAGGGATCCATGACCACCCCATTGGCGATCACACAGTGGCGACCCGGCTGAAGAATCCCTGAGGGAATTTGATGGAGGATGAATTTTTTTCCGTCAAAGACAACCGTATGTCCCGCGTTGTTCCCCCCCTGGTAACGAACAATAATGTCCGCCTTTTTTCCCAAAAGATGAACGATTTTGCCTTTGCCTTCATCGCCCCATTGGGCCCCAACAACAATCAGTGTTGACATGGTATTTTCCCTTTATTCATAGAGGTTCGAAAAACCGAGCCGGACATATCTTCCCATTTCCTGAAAAATCTCTCTACCCTTGTAATGCCCCCCACCCTCACCCCATCCCTCTCCCGCGAGCGGGAGAGGGTGGCCGTAGGCCGGGAGAGGTTTTTTTTAAATAAGTCGCTCGTAATCTTCCACTTTGTTTTTCCAGACCACAACACCGCAAAAACGGTCCCCTTCCGGACAAAAGGGGCGGGTGGAGGAAACCGACCGGAGCTGGCACGGCGCACCCAAATGGGCCGCCACCCGAGGAGCGATGTGCTGAACTTGAAGCACTTCTTCTTGGCTGGTCTTCCATATTTCTTCCTGGGCCGTGTAGCACAAGCGTTTGGTCCATTTGTGGTGAAAATTCAACAAATCGCCGGATTCGTCAAACCGAACACTGACGGCGTTTGGCAAAAGATAGAGGGCAAATTCTTCGGGAACCCCATCGTTCATCAGTCGCTCAATCTGGCCCCACAAAGCCGTGAGCGTGGTATCATAAAATTCTTTGGCTTCGGGGGTTTGTCGGATTAAAAGAGGCGTGATGTAGTCCGGCTGATCCGGCACAAAATGGCCCGACAAGACGGGTCGAGACGCCGGCGTCATCCGATGGCGTTGGTCCTGGCTATCCGCCGTATGGGAAATTTTTTTGGCAAAGGTAAAGTGCATATGGGACAGAGTCCGGCACAGCTTCGAGTGCGTTCCCAGATTGAGAGATTCCCCCAAGTAACGGTTCCGTGCCGGATTTAAAACTCGGTCGATGGCGTCCTCATCGGACATCATGGATTGGGGCACGCCAAACACCGAGCGCACCGCCTGGGCCAAGACTTTTTCTCCGTGAACTTTATAATCCACGAGACAGGAACTGCGCCGCTTAAGACGAGCGTCAAATTCCTTTATGAATTCCCGCGCCGGCTTGGTTTTCCCATGGAACTCCCGGTGGGCCCGATATTCCGGTGTGCTTTCCAAAGGCAGGGGATCTTCCATGCGATCTGTAAAAAGGGGGTCCACTTCCCGGACAGCCGCAATCATCTTGTCCACCACGATCCGTTGTTCCCAAGGGGTATCAAAACTTTGGCAAAGCCGATGGTAGCGGTGAAGCGTCAATCCGCTCACCGTGTGATAAAGATGGGCCTGGGTCGCCACGGGCAAAACGTAGCGGGCCACTTCTTGGGATTTACGTTGCACAAATTTGGCCCAGGGCTTTTGGTCTGGATTCCGAAGCGGAAAAATCTTTTTGTATTCGGCGCGAACCGAGGGAAGAAGAATCTCGGTCAACCGTCCATAGGCCTCCATTAGATTTCCGGCGGCTTCACGAAAAAGGGTAAGGGCCGGTTCCTTGAGAGGAGGGAGGGTGAGTCGATCGGGGCCCACGGTCACGTAACGTTGGCTCACCTGCTCACTGTTATAGAACGGGTGACTGTGAAGAAAGGACCAAATAAAATGCCGGGAAACATTTTCAAGAACGAACTGGAAACTGGAATGTTGCAGGGTCGTGTGGTGCCCGGCCTTATAAATACTGACCGCGATGGCGTCCCGTTGGGCCCGTGATTTGCTATCTTTATCAACATGTTCAGGCAAAACCACTGATGCCGAGTAACAGGTTCGTGCTGTGGCCACAGCGTTGTTAAAGGGATCTTTAAAGGAATTGATTAACTGAACCTTGGGCCCCGAAAAACGAGAAGGAAGCCCGTCAGGGACAGGGCCAGGGGATGGCGTGGAGGCTTCGGAAGCCCCCGTGAGGGTCACACGTTCATCTGGCATGGGATAGGACCCCAACCGAGGAAGCTTCCGAGGTTGAAGCTGGAGGCCATTTTATTAAATAGCGCCATGGGCGTCAATTAAATTTCCAATGTTCTTGACAGCGAGCGGCCATTAGGTTAAAATGAGCCGCTCATTTATCGAGGAGAAAACAATGGTTCGTTTACGTATGCAGCGGGTGGGACGCCCGAAAGCGCCTCATTTTCGTATTGTAGCGGTGGACAGCCGGAAGGCTCGCGACGCCGCTAGTTTGGAAATTATTGGTCATTATCACCCGACCGATAAAACCAACAAGGTCACGGTTGACGCTGAACGCCTGAAATATTGGTTGAGTCAAGGCGCTCAGGCCTCCGACACCCTTCGCACGGCCCTAAAAACAGCCGGCGCGTGGGTGGCTTCCAGTAACTAATTCTTTCGCTGTGCCTTCCCCGGTCGAGTTGGTCTCTTCCATCATTAAGAATTTGGTGGACCAACCCGAAAAAGTGGATGTCCGTTGGTTGGAAACAGAGAAAACAGTGGAAGTGAACGTTTGCCCAGAAGACCGTGGTAAAGTGATTGGTCGCCGCGGGAAGACCATCGATTCCTTGCGGATTCTCGCCAGCGCTGCCTTTGCCACGGGCAGTGAACGGATCGACGTCAAGCTACGCGAAGAATAGACGGGGAACGCCTCCATGGCGCTCCGTATTGACGTTTTAACGCTGTTCCCCCGAATGTTTGACGGGGTGTTCAGTGAAAGTTTGCTGGGAAAGGCCACTCAGCGCGGGCTGGTAGATCTCCGAGTTTTGGATATCCGAGGTTTTTCCACGGACAAGCACCATACCGCTGACGACCGATCCTACGGCGGGGGCCCCGGAATGGTCCTGAAAGCAGAACCATTGCTTGGTGCGCTGAAAGCGGTGGGGGCGGGGACGCCGTTACGGGGTCCCGGGTCCCGAAAAAACCAACGTCGGCCTTTTGTTATCTATCTTTCCCCCCAGGGGCGGCCTTTTTCTCAATCTCTGGCCGACACGTTGGTGAAGAAGAAACGCTTGGTCCTCATTGCAGGGCATTACGAGGGGATCGACGAACGAATTTTTGATTGGGTAGATTCAGAAGTCTCCGTTGGCGAAGCGGTGCTGACGGGGGGAGAGATCCCCGCCATGGCGGTGGTGGACGCTGTGGTCCGAAAGGTTCCTGGTGTTGTAAAAGAAACTGATTCTTTGAAATGGGACTCTTTTGCCCCCGGATGGGAAGGCCAGTTGGATTGCCCCCATTTCACACGGCCCGCTGAGTGGCGCGGTCGCCGGGTGCCAGATGTTCTCCTGGAAGGGAATCACAAAAAGATCCAAGCGTGGCGGTCCGCGGCGTCCCAAAGCGCCACGAGAAAAAAGCGGCCCGATTTGATTCAAACATTGACGACCCGCCGTGGGCGGGGCACCGTTAAAAAGTGAGCGTGTTATGAATACCATTATCGACAAAGTTGAAAGCGCTTTTTTAAAAAAAGATCCCGGTCAGTTCCGTCCGGGTGACGTGGTTCGCGTGGACGTGGAAATCATTGAAGGGGAATCCCGCCGTATTCAAGCCTTTGAAGGCGTTGTGATCCGTCAACGAGGCCACGGCATTGCCAACACATTCACCGTTCGAAAAATTTCTTTCGGGGTGGGAGTCGAACGCACGTTCCCCCTCCACAGCCCGCGCATCCAGGGAATCAAAGTCCTTCGGTCCGGGAAAGTCCGTCGATCAAAGCTCTATTATCTCCGTGAATTGTCAGGGAAAGCCGCTCGAATTGAAGAGGTCAAACCCGTGGGGGCCTCCAAAAAGAAGGCCGTCAACGAACCCAAAGAGGCCGCCCCCGCTTCCCTCTAACCCAAAAAGATTGATATGATCCGGCTATGCCGGAAGCCCTTTTTGCGTTTGACAAGTCATGGCGCGAAAAGGGCTTTTTTATTTTGGCGGGGGTGGATGAAGCGGGCCGGGGCCCTTGGGCCGGACCGGTGGCCGCGGCGGCCGTTGTTTTAAGTCCTGAGTCCCATTGGCCGGATCTGAACGACAGCAAGAAACTATCCCCCGATGTCCGAGAAAAACTGTTCGATAAAATTCGTCAGCAGGCCCTCTACTTTTCCGTTCAATTGGTTTTTCCAGACGTGATTGATAAAATCAACATCCTCCAGGCCACCTTTCAAGCCATGACTCATGCCGTCAAAGACTTGGGCGTCACCCCGGCTCTTGTTTTGGTGGATGGAAACCGCCGCATCCCCCAGATCCCCGCCCGAAGTCAACAAACTGTTGTTGGTGGGGATGGCAAAAGTGCATCCATCGCCGCCGCCAGTGTATTGGCCAAGGTGACCCGTGATCATTGGATGATAGAGGCCCATCAAAAATTTCCCCAGTATAACTTCGCCAACAACAAAGGCTACGGAACTCCCGACCACGCCGCCGCCCTGCGGCGCTACGGTCCTTCGCCCCTCCACCGGAAGAGTTACGCCCCCGTAAGGGCGGCCCTGGCCCCGGAACTCCCCTTCGAACCGGTTGCTTAACTTTCTTCGAAATCGTCTTCACCCCCAGGGATCCCCGCACCGATCCTTCACTCAAGCCCAAGGGCAAGATGCGGAAGAGTTGGCTCTACGCCATCTGGAGAAAAAAGGCTATCGCTTGGTGGAAAAGAATTTCACTACACGGCTGGGCGAAATCGATTTGATCATGGAGAAAAAGGATACCCTGGTTTTTGTAGAAGTGCGGGAAAGGAAATCCAACGCTTACGGAACCCCCGCGGAAACCGTCACGACCCGCAAACAAGCCCGCATCGCCAAAGCTGCCCTGATGTTCGTTAAAGCCCATTTTCTCAATAATCGAAATTTACGGTTTGACATTGTTTCCGTTCAAAATGGTATGGTAACCCACCTAGAAAACGCCTTCGTCCCCTCCGGCTATACGCTCTAGATCCTGACCGCAGAGGTTTTCCAGCAAAAAACCCAATCAATAAGGTAAAATGACCCGTCTTGAACAGTGGGATTTATGGGTTGGGATGGTCAACAGATCCAAACTCAAGACGGCTATTCAATGAGTGTCCATTTTGGAAGGGTGCGAGAGCGGCTGAATCGGCACGACTGGAAATCGTGTAGGGTCGCAAGATCCTCGAGGGTTCAAATCCCTCCCCTTCCGCCATTTCTGAAAGTATCGAACCGAGGTGGGAGGCTCATTGGTGCGAAGCCGATGGGCTTTTTTGTTGGGCCGGAGGGGGAATCCGAAGCGGGGCGATGCGCTCCAATGGGTCCGGAAAACGAAGCCATGACGGACGGGGCCGCTCCACCCTCCGCGCTCCGGATGGGAAGAAGGCCCCCCGCGTTTGTCATTCGTTCATCGTCGGAAAAATGCTTAAATCCTGGGCTGTCGGAGGAAGAGGACTCCGTTGTCGGCGGCTCCAAATATTGCCCATAGGCGTAGTCCACTCGCACCTCCTTTTTCGAATAATGGATCCGCTCGATCCCTTTCCGCATCGCATAGACTTTTTCGATCCCAAAACCGCGCGCGCACCCCTAAAGGGGGTACCCCACTCCCTTCCCACTCCCTCGCCCCGGCGGGGCAAGGGACTCCCTTGTAAGGTTCCCATCCCCCTTGTCCCACACCCCTTCCCGGCGGGAAGGGGAGAATCGCCAAATTCCAAGGATCAAATTCTTCTTCGCGCCCGAATTC
>JAEURZ010000008.1 GCA_016788905.1 Elusimicrobiota bacterium | reverse complement strand
ACAGTTTTTATGGCCTGGGAAATTTTAATTCAAAAATTATGTTCCCCGTCGATCACCCCCTGGAGCTAAACAGACACGAAAAACATGCCCATTTCAACAGAGAACGCATTCCAGAGCGCGTCGTGCACGCCAAGGGCTCCGGCGCATATGGGACGTTCACCGTCACCCAAGACCTGACCCGTTTTACCCGCGCGCGCCTCTTTTCCGAAGTGGGGAAGAAGACAGAGTGCTTCCTCCGTTTCTCTACTGTAGCTGGCGAGCGAGGTGCCGCCGACGCCGAGCGTGACGTGCGGGGATTCGCTTTAAAGTTTTACACGGAAGAAGGAAATTGGGACCTGGTGGGAAACAACACTCCCGTATTTTTCATCCGGGACCCCTATAAATTTCCAGACTTTATTCACACCCAGAAACGGGACCCAAAAACAAATCTTCGAAGCGGGTCCGCCATGTGGGATTTTTGGTCCCTTTCCCCGGAGAGCTTGCACCAAATCACGATCCTTTTCTCCGATCGGGGTTTACCAAAAAGCTACCGCCACGTCAACGGATACGGGAGCCACACTTACAGTTTCCTCAACGCCGCCCAAGAACGGTTTTGGGTCAAATTTCATTTCAAAACAGTGCAGGGCATCCAAACCATCACGGACGAAGAGGCCGAACAGTTGGTGGGTCAAGATCGGGAAAGCCACCAACGGGATCTGTTCGAGGCCATCGAACGGAAAGATTTTCCCAAGTGGCGCGTCAAGGTCCAGGTGATGCCGGAACAGGAAGCCGGTAAGACCACCTACAACCCGTTCGACCTGACGAAGGTCTGGCCCCACAAAGATTATTCTTTGATGGAGCTCGGGGTTTTAGAGCTCAACCGCAACCCGAACAACTACTTCGCTGAAGTGGAACAAGCGGCTTTTTCCCCAGCCAACATGGTCCCGGGCATCGGCCTGAGTCCAGACAAGATGCTTCAGTTCCGCGCGGTTTCTTACGCGGACGCCCATCGGCACCGCCTCGGTGTCAATTACGAAAGTCTGCCGGTGAATCGTCCCCGCTGCCCTGTGAACACCTACCACAGGGATGGGGCCATGCGTTTCGATGACAACGGCGGCTCTGGTCCTAATTACGAACCCAACAGTTTTAGCGGGCCCAAAGAAAACCCCTCTTTCCGGGAAGCTCCCCTTCCCCTTTCGGGAGACGCCGACCGCTACGATCACCGGGCAGGGAATGATGATTACACCCAAGCCGGGAACCTCTATCGCCTCATGCCAACAGCGGAGAGAGAGCGCTTACACAAAGCCATCGCAAAAGCTATGACAGGCGTTCCGGCGATAATCGTTGAACGCCAATTGGCCCATTTCAAAAAAGCGGACCCAGCCTACGGGGAAGGTGTGAAAAAAGCCCTGAAATAAATTGGACCAACACCCGCGGACCTGCGGCTTGAACTGACGCGCTGGCTCCCCACAGAACTACGACAATGAACAATTGAATGGGTATTTGTATGCCAGCCTCCTTTAAGGATGAACCTTGTAGACAACACCATTCCATTGAACAATGACGCTATGGCCAATTGAAAAGAACTTGGCCAGTCGCGGGTGGGCTTGGATGAGTTTAAAGTAGTCTTCGCCCAAGGGAACCACCTCTTTTACAGCGATGTCTGGATGAGCCTCATAGTCCCCATCCGTCCAGATTTCACCTCGCTTGTAGAATATTTTCCCATCGATTTCCCGAGTATCCACCACAGGAATTCCCATGGCCTTCATTTTATCTTTCACCTCGATATGAGAAGCCTCGATGCCCAAGGTAATACTCCCACCCGCGCCACTGGGAAGCATGACCCTTTCCGAACGACCAAGGGAGAGGCTTTCCATTTGTGCTTTTTTTGCTCTCATGGGGAAACCCGATACGCCTCCTTCACGAGCATCCACCGCCATGCCCCGTATTTGCATGCCTGCGGATTGCACCGCATTCCCTAGGGTTTGACCATCCTCCGTTATTAGGTAAGAGGTATAGGGCGTCACAATCCCATACTGTTTCGCAATCCGGACAATCCCTTCAATGACTTCCGTTTCGGCTCGACCACCGAGACGGATCGCGTCCAGTTCCGCTGAAACCTTTCGGTGGGCTCAAAGTCGACCGATAAAACCATTTTCCACAGATCGGTCCGGGAGGGATACATTAAACGTGTGTGTTTCTTTCTGCTCTCCCCGCCATCCGGAAACGGTGAGAGTGGCTTTTCCCCCATGTCCGTATCGGCCTAAGACGACCAAATCTTCCCCGTAGAACAGGTCATTGATTTTTCGGGGGAAAAGGTCGTGAACCTCTGCACGGGTCCAATTCAACTGAACGTCGGAGAGTGCAGGTCTGGCGACTTTGGTGTAGAGCGTAGATACCTTGTTTTCAATGGTTTCCCCTGGAAGGACGTAGTCCCGGGCGCCATGGTTTTCCTGTGCCATCCGGTCCAGTAAAAGCGTATTAACGTCGTCCCCGATGCCAAAAACATAGAGGCGCGTTTTCCCCTCGACGGCGGCTTGATTCACCTTTGCCAACAATTGGTCAAAATTCGTTTCGCCAATAGTGGGGAGACCGTCAGTGATAAAAAACACCATAGGTGCGCGATCCGTGCTGTTTTTTAATAACCGCAGGGATTCTTTTAGTCCCTCTTCAATGTTGGTTCCCCCCGACGCTTCGATGCGGTCCACATATCGCATCGCTTTTTCTTTCCCTTCCCTCGCCCCCACCAAGGTATCATCAAACATGTCGACCGAAGTGGCAAAGGTGACAATGCCAAACCGATCTTTGGGCCCCAAACTTTTTAAGCAAAATCGCAGGGCCTCTTTGGCTTGATCCATTTTCCCATTTTGGTTCATGCTTCCGGAGCGATCCAGAACGAACACGATGTCTTTGTCCACGACGGAAGCCCCTTTTCCCGGGCGCGGAGAAAGAGAGAGCATGAAAAATCCATCTTCCCCCGCTTCGCGATGAACCAGCAACCCGGCGGACAACGGGTCCTCCTGGGTTCCATAGAAAACTTGGAACGGCTGGCCAACCGCGTCCCCGTGATACGTGAGTTGGGCACGGTTTTCCCCTTGGCGCAATATTTCTACGCCATTCACAGGGGAATAGAGGTGGCGGATCGATGTTGTCGTTTCAATATCCATGGAGATTTTGGCGGGGGTCATTTTCGTGTTTCCGGTCGCCTGGGTAAATAGCAAGGTGATTTCGTATAGGTCCCCCGTTTTATTGAGAAGTTGGCTGTAGGTGACTGTCACATCTATTTGGCCATGGGGCTCGATGGGAAACACCCGGGCGCGGAGCAACCGCTGTCCAACAAGTTGCAATAAACCGGGGTCCCGCATCTGGCGCACAATGTTTTCGTATATTGCCTGAGCCTGGTTGGCTTCAAGAAGTTCCCCTTTCATTTCTTTTCCTCCATTGGTCATAACGAACCCAGTCATCACAATATCCGCGGGCAGGGGGAGCATTAAGACACCCTCCATGCGATGGACCAACGGATTGTAAAAAGTAAAATCCGCCGTGACTTGTGCTGTGTTATTTAAGATTTTCCCAGAAAGTCGCATATCTTTGAGCTGGAGTGGAGTCAGATCGCTGCGGACGGGGGGTACACCCTGGGCCCACGTCAGAGAACGGCGCCCGGATGAAATTGGCAATAAATAGCTGGAGGACTCCCGGGCCTCTTCTGGCCATGCCATAAGATCCACGGCCCAGAGTCGGGCTTCTCCTGTGAATACCACGACCCCTAATACCGCCAATACGATTCGTTTCATTGTCATCCTCCCCTTGTTCCAATGCCAGTTCGACACCCCGTTCGATACTTTGTTCCTTTAGACGAAAAGAACGTTTCAAGGTACCCCGGTCCAGTAGGCACTCGAAAGGACATTATGGAACAGGGCAAACGAAATAGACGGAAACATTAAATTTCGACAAGTGATCAAAATAGATTATTGTTCAAGAATGGAAGAACTCGGGGCCAAAACCTGCTAAAGTCTCCGGTCACTTCGGGATCTTGGCTGGGAAAATCCATCGACGGCGGAATATGTGGAGCGATGAAGGAAGAGGATTCGTAATAATGTGGTCAACAAAATTGTTCAGCGGATGAAAAGGAGGTAACATATGAAGCTCTTGATCACAAAAAAATGGTCCCCGGTGGACATTGCGGCCCTTAAGCTTTACGTCTTTAGTCTGGGCATGGTCATTGGGGCCTTTGTGCCTGCCTTTGTAAAGAATTATCTGTGGGTATTTATTGGCGTGGCGGTCATCACCGGAACCTGGGCCGTGTATGCCTATTGGTTCCGCAAAGATTCAAGTGTTTCGACTGCTGGATAATCAAAACTGTATTTTTGTCCCTCCCGAGCGGGGGAGCATGGGCCGCAATCGGCATAGAGGCGGGCCAAGGTGATTTTCCTTGACCCGGCCCCTGCCACACCACCGGACATGCGGGTCCGCATCCGGCGGTTCGGTCAGCGGCCTTTATCCTTCGGCCAGGCGCGGAACGCCCAGGCTTTTAAAGTAGGTGTTCGGCAAAGCAATGTGGAGTCCCTGACTTCCGGCGGTCTTCCACCAGCTCCGCGGTCGCGCGATCGCCGACCCCAAAGCCCGTTGGCTGATCCCCAACGCCTTCCGTTCTCGGTAAACCGTGCTTCCCCGCTTCCACTGCTTCAGACGCACCATCCGTAGCCGGTGGCTGATCCATTGGTCCAGTCCCGCGAAGACGCCTGGGGTTTCCGCTAGTTGGAAATAGTTCTTCCACCCTGGCAGATACTCCTTCAGTCGTCCCGCCACCTGGCCAAGGCTCTGGCCTCCGTTGCGTGAGGTGATTTCCCTTACGCGCTCCTTCATCGCCTTCAAGGCTTTGGCTCCCACGCGGTGTTTGACTTCCTTTCCCTTGGCCACCCATAAACCGTAGCCCAGAAATTGCCTGTCCCACACCCGTGTGACTCGGCTCTTGGTCGTGTTGACCTTCAGTCGGAGTTTCGCGTAGAGGAGCTCAAGCGTCTCCATCACATCTTTTCCCGCTCGCTCGGTTCGGACGTACACATTCCCGTCATCCGCACAGCGCGCAAAGACATGTCCGCGTTTCTCCAGCTCTTTGTCCACTTCGTCCAGGAGCACGTTTGCCAGAAGCGGAGAGAGGGGCCCTCCTTGCGGCGTCCCTTCTTCCCGCCTCACCACCACACCTTCGGCCATCATCCCAGCCGTCAGGTATCGGCGGATCAACCCCAGCATTCGTTTGTCCTCGATCCTCTTTGCCAGCCGGGACATCAGGATGTCGTGGTTCACGCCGTCGAAAAACTTCTCCAAATCCACGTCCACCACCCATCGCCGTCCTTCCTGGACGTAACACCGCGCCGCTTTCACCGCTTGGTGCGCGCTCCCTCCGGGTCGGAACCCGTAGCTGTGCTCCGAAAACGTCGGATCAATCATCGGTTGTAGAACGTTCAGGACCATCTGTTGGATCATCCGATCCACTACGACAGGAATCCCCAATTGTCGAATTCCCCCGTTCGGTTTCGGTATCTCCACCCGCTTCACCGCTTGAGGTCGGTAGTTCCCCGTCAATAGCTCTTGCCGGAGCCGTTCCCAGTTCTCCCTCAGGGAATGCGGAAGATCCTTCCCATTCATCCCGTCGATGCCGGGACTGCCCTTGTTCCTCTTCACCCGCCTTACGGCGGCCTGCACGTTCCCTTCTTCGACCACCCGTTCCATCAGATGATCAGTCCTTGAGCGTTCGTTTCCATGGGCCGCCCTCCACGCTTCGACGCTCCGTGTCGCCTTCGGGGCTTCACCCCTATTCCCCCACGGGAGCTCCAACTGCTTGGACTTCTGTCGCTCGCGTTTCTGAGGCCTATCGTCGTTTCGCTCTCCTTCCGTTTGGCCCTTCGTCTTGTCTCGATGTTTCCACCGAGCCTTTGGCTCCTATGGCCTCTGCTGACACCTCGCTCCGAGTTTCCCCGTGGCCCTTTCGGACCCAACGCGAGGACTCCCCAGGTAAGACACACGGCCTTCCCTCCACAACCGCCGGATCTACGTCGCCTCCCTTTGGTCGCAAGAGCTTCGCGGTCATTGGCCCGCTCGCCCTGGTTGACTCCGCCTCTATCCGGTTCCTGTTCGTCGGCTTGGACGTTTCGCTACCCACTTCTTTCAGCCGGGGCCTCACGGCATTGCCCGCCTTGCGGTTCGCTTGGGGTCCCTGTGACCAAGTTCCCCAGAGGACTTACACCTCCTGGTCGTGTCTCATGCTGGGCACACCAAAAAAGGGAGAGGGGCCGAAGGGGCCCCTCTCCCATAAAACACCTACCGAATAATAGAAACTACCAGGTGTTCCATATGGAATTCTTCGTATCTCTGTGCGTGCAATTGATATTCAAGACCCCGTTAAGTCTATTGTAAAACCAACCACTGGAATCCCCGGCGGTGCCAGTCACGGCATCGGAAAGAGTCACGTGCCCAGTAAAACTGCCCTGGGCTGGGAGTGAGATGAACGGGATTCTTTCAATGTAAGTGGGGACCAGATCAGACAAGGATCCTGCCGCCGCACTATTGGGCCAAATACCCTCTTTATCAGAGTAGTAAATGGTGAGAGATCCGCGGAGGCTTCCCAAACTTCCTTTCGCTGAACTTTCTTTTGATTTCGTGATGAGGTCAGCGAACTTGGGAATGGCGATGGCGGCCAAGATCCCAATGATGGCGACCACGATCATCAGTTCGATGAGCGTGAACCCTTTTTTTGTTATTCGTTTCATTAATTGACTCATGATTGCGTACCTCCCTATGTATGATGACATCAAACCTTTCAGATAACTTGTTACCTACCATTCCAGGAATCCCCTGTCAACACTGATTAAAATTCCCGGTCCCTTTTAGTATAGGGCTCCATCCATTATTTTTCAAGGGGTATTTTTTACCCCTGCTTGGCCGCCAGGTTCCCCAACTCGAACATGGGGATAAACATGGCGATCACAATACCCCCAATCAAGATGCCCATAAAAACAATTACGATGGGTTCGATCATGGAGGTGAGCCCCTTAATGGCTTGTTCCACTTCCTGGTCATAAAAGTCTGCAATTTTGTGAAGCATGACGTCCATGTTCCCGGTCTCTTCTCCCACCGAAATCATTTGAATCACCATGGGAGGGAACACCCCGGATCGCTTGAGCGGATCGGCAACGCGTTCCCCTTCACGGATGGATTCCCGCGCCGCCATAATTGCGCTTTCAATCACTTTGTTTCCCGCGGTCTGAGCCACGGTCTCCATGGCCTGCAAAATAGGAACTCCAGATTTCACCAAGGTTCCCAACGTCCGGGTAAATTTAGCGACGGCCACCTTACGAAGCATGACCCCGAAAAGCGGTAGTTGAAGAACTTTGGTATCGAATATCTTGCGCCCATTTTCCGTTTTTAGCCAGCGTTTTCCCAGGAAAACAAGTCCCACGGGAACACACAGATAGATATACCACTGATTCTGAAGACTCTCTGATAAACCGATAACGATCCGAGTGGGAAGCGGCAATTCAGCGCCAAAACTGGAAAAGATTTCCTTAAAAGTGGGAATGACACCCACCAGAAGAAAGACCGTGACCAACGCGGCGATGGAACTGACCACCATGGGATACATCATGGCCCCCTTGACTTTCAGACGAAGGGCCTCAGCCGATTCAAGGTAATTCGACAGTCGCTCGAGAATAACATCAAGGATTCCACCCACTTCACCAGCGCGGATCATGGCGACGTAAAGATTGGAAAAAGCGTCGGGATGTTTTTTAAGCGCTTCGGCAATGGGTTGCCCCGCCTCAATATCTTCTTTCACCTTCAAGACCACTGCCTTAAAACCCTTGTGCTGAATCTGTTCGGCTAAAATATTAAGCCCCGACACGAGAGCCACACCCGCAGAAACCAACGTAGAGAGCTGACGGGAAAACAAGACAATTTCTTTGGAGGGGATGGACGCCTTGAAAAGGTCCAGTTTCTTCAGACTATCCAGGAGATTGGGTTGACGCTCGACAATTTCCAAGATCATCATCCGTTGGGAACGGAGCTGCTCCACAGCGGCGCGCTGATCGGCCGACTCCAGCACTCCTGTGGTCACACTTCCACCCGCGGCACGAACTTTATAGGCAAATTGGGGCATGGGTTTCCTCTCTTACCTATCTACCCGACTTTTAGACTTTTGTCCAGGGGTCATTCGCTTTTTTTCTCAACCGCACGGGCAAGTCGTTCCACAACAGTCGTGTTCAGAACGGGAGGGCCATCCCCCAAGATCCAGGACAATTCCGACCCGACCCTCCGCCCTTTTGTTGACAAATTCTCTCGGGGAACGATCCAATAACGAAAAAAGATCTTCTGGTCCTTCGCCAGTTTATCAGCCGCTAATAACAAAGGGTCACCCACTTTGAGAACAGGATCTCCCTCCCCCCGGATTTTAATTTGAACCAACATCTGCAGAAAGCGACTTGTAGAAAAAGGAGGTTTCACCAACCAACGTCGATTGGCCAGCCAACGCAATCCCTCCGTTGATGGCACCCCAGGAGGACGATTTTCACAAAGCCACAGAATCGTATCGGGTTTGAAATTCAATCCCTGCCCTTTAACGAACGCCCATTGCTCCGCAGGGGAAAGGGCCCACAACCCACCGTTAATGACCTGATACCCTCCCGGCCGGTCCTCGTTTAAAAATGATTCCAACCGCCGGGCGAGAGTCGCCGACTCCACCACCCCCGGACCGAACGTCGAGGTTCCCCCCAAGAGGAGAATCCGCCGCACCCCGTTTGGGGCCACCAGAGTGACATCGGGACCACGCAGCCCCCATTGGTTGATCGGGTAAACCACATCGCCATCGTTCCACACGGTTGGGCTTGTGTTTCCAGGATCGTTCCATTGATAGGGCATAAACGAGTTAAAACGGCTCGCCGGGAAAAGAGGGGGTGTAAAGAACCGAACACCCAGTTCTTGCTCGGAACGTCGGCATGTCCATTCCCCCACACCCAAAAGGGCCAAGATCAAAAAGAAGATCGCGAGACACAATAAACCCACCCATTTAAATAACCCGGCTCTCACCACCGAAACGGGGTTATTCCCCTTTTCCTCAAGGGGCAGACTCTTCCTGTGGGACCTTGTTGGCTGTTGATCCCTGACCCTCTCTTTTTTTTCTTCAGGGACCGGGTCAATGGCCTCTCGAACCGGCGCAGGAATGGGCTCCCCAGGAATGGGAGTCTCAGGGATGGGTTCAATCGGTGGCTCTTGGCCGGGACTCCCCGCTCCCCCCATCGCACCCCCGCCAGAAGACTTTTCCGATTTCCTTTCAGGCGATTGGGGAACGGGCGTTGGGAGGGGAGCCCCCCCGAGACCAAGGGAGCGCCCTCCTTTCAAAACAACCTCCAGCATTTTAATGAGGTCACTGGGTTTAAAGGGTTTGTTGAGAAACCCGAAAACGTTGCTTTCCAATTTGATCAACTTAATGGTCGAATCATCAAAATTTTTTGCGGTCATGACGATGACGGGAATTCCCCGGGTCTGGGAAGCCCCCTGGAATTGTCGAACAACGTCATAGCCACTCATGTCCGGAAGAACCACATCCAACAAGATCACTTGAGGCTGATGCCAAACCGCCTTTTGAACAGCGGTCTTTCCATCAAAAGCCACCGTGACATCATAAATTTCCGAAAGCCAGTCCTCAATCAACGAAGCAATATCTTTCTCATCCTCGGCCACGAGAATCTTTGGGCGTGAAACCGATTTGAGATCAATGACTTTTACGGGATCTGTTGTCATGGCGCAATATCCCTCATATTTGGTTGGAAAACCCTTTTGGAAGCAGTCGCTTTAATTCTTCCGGGTCGGGAGAAACGGTTAAGGCTTCTTCCAAAGAAATTTTCTGTTTACTCAGCAGGGAATACAGGGATTGATTCATTGTTTGCATTCCCGTGCGGGATCCCGTCTGCATCGCTAAAAAAATCTGTTCCAGTTTCTGCTCGCGGATTAGATTTCTTACAGCGGGTGTCACCATCAAAAATTCACAGGCCATGACCCGCCCCACCCCGGAAGAACTCGCCAGAAGAGTTTGGCATAGGATCGCCTGAAGAGTGAGGGACAATTGACTTCGGGCCTGGCTCTGCCGATCCGCAGGGAAAGAATCCAAGATCCGATTGACAGTCGAAGCCGCGTCGTTGGTGTGAAGCGAGGAAAAAACCAGATGCCCAGTCTCCGCGATCGTAATCGCGGCGGAGATGGTTTCCGTATCCCGCATTTCACCCACAAGGATCACGTCCGGATCTTGGCGAAGAACGTATTTCAACGCGGAGGCAAAGCTCGGGGTATCCCCCCCCAACTCGCGCTGATTAACGATGGACTGTTTGTGGGAATGGACGTATTCAATAGGGTCCTCCACTGTCACGATATGGCATTTCCGGTTCTCATTGATGTAATCAATGAGACTGGCCATGGTGGTTGTTTTCCCTGACCCCGTGGGGCCCGTCACCAAAACCAACCCCCGAGGCAAGTTGACCAGGTCCGCCACCCCAGGAGGTAGACCAATTTCTTCGAACGTCAAAAAACGTGACGGGACTGATCGAAGTGCCGCGCCCACCGACCCCCGCTGTCGATAGACATTCATCCGAACGCGGCCCAATCCCTTAATCCCAAACGAAACATCCAACTCATTTTCTGACTCGAACCGTTGTTTCTGCGCGTCCGACAAAAGGGAATAAATCAACCGCTGACAGGTGTCCGAATTTAGTTTTTCCAAATTGCTTTGGATCAGAATTCCATCGATCCGAAGGCTGGGAGCCACCCCCACCGTCATATGAAGGTCCGAGGCTTTCTTTTGCACCATCAGTAAAAGCAAGTCATTCATGTTGATCATCATCCACCTCAGAAAAACCTCTACCCTCGAATCGACGAATGGACCGACGAAACCCCCACCCCCATCTCATGATTACGAACTCCCTGATCCAGGGCCCACACCACCACTAGATTAGAGTATTTCAAAAGGCAAATGAAAACAAGAACTTCTTATCCAACGTGAAGGGCCTCCTCCACTGTGGTTTCCCCGGCAAGAACTTTTTGGACAGCGGCCTCCCGTAAGGTAACCCGTTCGGCGGTTTCCCGAGCCATAACCCCGAGACTGGCCTTTTCAGCAATGAGCCGCCGAAAGTTTTCCGTGACGAAAAGCCCTTCAAAAATAGCGGTGACACCGTCATACCCCGTCGCCAAACATTGGCCGCACCCTCGTCCTCGATGGACAGAAAAAGAAGCGGCACGCTTCGCCCCCCGAATTTCTTTTTCGCCCAACCCTGCCGCCATTAATTCTCGCAGTGAAAGAGTGTACACCTCCCGACAATTCGAACATATTTTTCTCACAAGCCGTTGAGCCAAAACGCCCACCAAGCGCTCCGATAAAAGAGAGGGGGGAACCCCCATTTCAATGAGTTTATGGACAGCCCCCAACGCATCCGCCGCGGTCACTGAGGACAGGACCAAACATTCCCCCGCCGCGTCCACCGCCGATTCGGCTGTCGTGACGTCTGATATTTCCGTTAACATAAGGACGTCGGGATCCTGCCGTCGCAACACATGCAGCCCCGACGCCAGAGACAATCGATGATCCGCTCTCAATTGCAGTTGGGTCACCCCCTCTAAATATCGCTCGAGGGGATCTTCAATCGTTAAGATATGCCGCTCCTCTGCGTTCAAGCTTGCCAAGGTGGCGTAAACCGTGGCGGTTTTCCCTGATCCTGCCGGCCCAGCGACAAGAAGAAGGCCGCTCTTCGTTTCGACGATTCGGCGAAACTGATCCAAAAATTCGGGAACCAGACCCAATTCCGTCAAATCCAATGGAAGAGCCCGGGCCGCGTCCAAAAGAGAAAAAACAATTTTTTCTCCGTCCGCGGTGGGGAGTGACGAAACCTGAACATCCAAGGAATGCCCCCCCCAGCTCCCCCGCAACCGCCCGTCTTGAGGGGACCAACGTTCCTCCACGTCCATGCGCGCCAACCCTTTAATGTGCGCCACTAACGGAAGAAGATGGCGCAAGGGAAGGTCAGGCTTTCGTTGCAACGCCCCGCGAAGGCGATAGCGAACGTGAACGGAAGCGGGCCCTGGCTCAAGATAAATATGATCAGCTCCCAAAGTGGCCGCGCTGCTGATCAGCGCGTTCAAAATCGTTGACATCTGTTGGTCAGTGCTCTGCCCGGAGTGACTATCAAATTCCACAGATGGACTCGTGTCCTTTACGGAGGACACCGGGTAAGAAACCTCCACGGCTTTTTGGATTTCTTTTTCGGAAACAAGGACCATCCGGATATCAAAACCTGTCTGGATCTTCAGATCGTCCGTCCCATTCAATTCGACGAACGGATCCGCCAAAGCAACGGTCAAGACGTTTCCTTCCAAAGAAAGCGGACACAAACCACGAAGTCGGGCCATCTCCCCCGGAATCAGAGCCAAAACAGCGCTGGGGATCTTCCCATAGGGGGCCAGAGACGAAACAGAAGAAATTCCTGCCCGTTTGGCCAAAGAGGAGAGAATCTGGTCTTCCGAACAAAGCTTGAGGTCCACCAAAATATCCCCAATACGGCCGCCCTTCGTGCGTTGAACGTCCACCGCTTGATCAAGTTGTTTTTCAGTGAGAAGACCATCTTGAACAAGTGCATCCCCGAGCCGTTTCTTTCGATCCACCAGACCCCCCAGAGGTTCTCTCTTTAGAGTAGCGCGGTTAAGGCCACCGCGTCGACAATGTCTTCATCGGTACACCCACGCGAAAGATCGGACATGGGTTTCGCCAGACCCACCAACAAGGGGCCCACCGCGCGGGCCCCCCCCAAGTGTTGAACCAATTTATACCCCGTATTCCCCGCGTTCAAATCCGGAAAGACCAAGACGTTGGCCTGGCCCGCCACGAGAGAATGGCCCATACCCTTTTGCCGGGCAATAACGTCCACCAACGCCGCGTCGGCTTGAAGTTCCCCATCCACAAGAAGAGTCGGAGCCTTCTTACGGACCAACTCAACCGCGTGTCGAGTCGCAACCACGCTGTCATCTGCCGCGCTTCCCAAAGTTGAAAAACTCAAGAACGCCACCCGTGCGGGCCCCCCGACCAATTTTTCAAACAGTTCCGCCGCGGCTATTCCCACCGCCGCTAACGCGCGAGGCGATGGATGGGGAGAAACCGCACAATCGGCGAAAAGCAATGTGCGGGAATGGCCTCCAGAAAAAGGACAATCCATCACCATGGCTCCAAAAGCAATTTCAACATGAGGAGCCAACCCCAACCCCCAAAATCCAGCACGAACGGTTTCGGAGGTCGTTCGGACAGCTCCCGCCACAAGTCCGTCCGCAAAATTCCCATGGAGAGCCATCACCCCAAAGAATAGGGGATCCTGAACCAAAATATGGGCCTGTTCCTCCGTCAGCCCTTTACCCTTCCTCTTTTCAAAGAGATCACGCCCCAATCTCTCCGTGCGCGGGTCCGTGGCCGGGTCAACACATTCGATTCCTTTTAAATCCAGACCTATTCGAGAAGCTTCTGCCGAAACCCGATCAACGTTTCCAACCAAAAGGGGATGGGCAATACTTCTCCTATGAACAATCTGGGCGGCGGACAAAACTCGCGGGTCCTCCGATTCCACCAAGAGGACGCGCCTCAAATGGGAGGCCGCCTTCTGTCGACAGTGTTCCCAAAAAGAATTCTTCTCGCTCGATTTCATCACGCCTGTTCGAAGAATAACCCCAGGACAAGAAGAAGTCAAGGGGATTCCGGGGATCCTTTCTAAAATCTCAAATCCCACTCGAAAACTCAGATTAAATCGAGAGGGCGAAACAAACGGGTGTTGGGGGTAAGAAAATTCTTAGGGCGTGGAGGGACGGAGTTTCTTTTTTAACGTCTCGAGGAGCGGAGAAGGGACGAAACGGCTGCCGTCCCCACCGAGCCGCATGACGTCTTTTAGGAGCGAGGAGGAGAGATACGTGTATTTTTCATCGGCCATCAAAAAAACCGTTTCCAATTCAGGGGACAGGTGACGATTCATGAGTGCCATTTGAAACTCGTATTCAAAGTCCGAGACAGCCCGGAGTCCCCGGGCTACCGCTTGAGCCCCTTTTTCTCGACAATAATCCGCCAAAAGCCCATCAAAGGAATCCACGCGAACCTTGCCGTTTTTGACCAAAGGAGCCAAAACGAGGTTCAGCATGGAGAGCCGTTCCTGGAGAGTGAAGAGAGGCGATTTCGTGGCGTTCCGCGTGACCGCCACAATAACAGTGTCAAAAATCTCACAAGCCCGGCAAACAATATCCAGGTGCCCATTGGTGATGGGATCGAAACTCCCGGGATACACCACACGTTTTTTTCTCACGAACCCATTCTAAATCGTGCGTCCGAACCTGTCAACGCCCACCACCCTCCCCAACCGCTCACGCCCACACGCCAAGCACTTAAAACTTGTGGATAATTTGAAGAGTGGCCCGTGACCCTCTAAACCGATTTTCGACGGAGAATTCAATGGGGTAACTGACCATCGCGGTGAGCCCCTGCCCCAGGTAGGCCAACCCGGGCCCAGCGGAGACCACACGTTCCTTCGTGTTTCTTTCTTTAACACCATTGATCGTATCGTTTTTCAGCTGCTGGAGATAATACCCCGCCACGCCCAATCGCCACTTCGGAAAGACCTCACGCGAAACAGCGTAATTCAAATGCACCGCTTGTCCTGGTTTCACTGTCCCGAAAGGGTGATCCTTATTCGTGGAATGATGGGCGTAAAAAAACCGCCAACTGGTTTCCCACTTGGGCTGAAACAACCACACCACCGACACATAGGGATTGTACGTAACGAGATTCGATCCCGGATCAATCCCCCCATCTTTATTGTAACGCCCTGTCGGCAGTGTCACATCAAATTCCGCCCGATAAAAGACAGGGTTCCCCATCAGAGACCCATGGTCCCACTGGATGGCCGGAGCAAACACCACATCCCCTAAACCCGCCGTATCCCCAGAAAGTGGGGTCGCCCCAAGGGACCCTTTCGCTGTCAACGCCACCACCGGAACAGCCACCATGAGCCCCACGTCTCCCCCCAAAAGTTGAAGGGGGGAATGGTAATAGAATTGATGAAGCTGAGTCAAAACATTGACCTGCCCATCACCGGGGATCTTCTTCCCATCCCCCGTGAAAGCCTTATCGCCATTCACAAAAATCGAATAATTCAAATAATAAACCCCGCGAGGCGCCCCCCCATCCAAAAAAGTGGTCGCGCTCATGTTCAGCGGGGGTTGATTGAATCCCCAGAGAGAAAGGGACGTCCACCCCAAGCCCACTGACATCAACAGAATTCTCAAACAGAATCTCAACACAGTGCACTTCTCCATGAGACCTCCCTGTTAAACCATGACAAGAATAACCGCACAAATCGCATAAGTAATTGACGCTATTCCTGAACCTAAAATCAAACACCAATGGGCATAACGAGACGCCCCAAGTTTCAAAAATTTTGAAAAACAAAATAACTGAAGAAACCACCGGTAGCCAAAAATACAGGAAAGTAAAACGCACAGAGATATCGCCAAGCCCCCCCCCCGAAGAATTTCAGATAAATTCAACAAAACAAGGATACCTGAACCAACCACAAACAAAATTAAACCTCGTCGGATCGCTTTTCCAAGCTCAGATTCAGGGGTCCACTCGCACGAACTCATGGACCTTTGTTTTAAAAAACCAGAGAAACCAACCATCGCGATCACTTGAATAAAATGAAAAACTCCTGAAATCAGAAGAAATATCTTAAGACCTAAAGAGAGACTTGGGGTCATTGTTTGGCAGTTTCAATAGACACAGCATCGGAGTAATGGGGCATTCCGGTAAGGTAGGGACGAAAGTTTATCCGTTGACTCACAGCGTAGGTTTTAATCCGCCTGTAAAGAAACATCCCAAGAGCGTCTTCGTGAACTTTTCTTTCTATTTCCTGAAACGCTAAATCACTTTCTTTGGAATCTAGTATCATCATGGCCTTTTCAAAAGCACTGTCGAAAGAAGGGTCCTTGTGCATACTGAAGTGGGATTTGGAATAGAAGAGTAATCCTTCAGAAAATGAAACGTGGGCTGTTGGGGAGGGGAATGTTGCCATTCCCAAATTCCAAGTTCCTTTTTTAAATTCTTCCACAGCATCTCCATCTGGGAACACATGAAGAACCGCGTTAATCCCAATCGCCTCCAATTGTTTCTTCGCAATTCGAGCCGGTCGTTCGACAAATGGGACCAAAAAAACATCGATAGTAATAGGAAGTTGAACCCCGGCTTCACGAAGGAGCTCCTTAGCCTTAGACAAATTGAATGGGTAGGGAATCAACTTTTTGTTGTATCCAATCTGACCTGGGGTCGCAACGGTTGAAACCGCTTCGCCATTTCCTAACAAATCGTAGCGAATGAACTCGGCTTTGTTTAGGGCATAATTCACCGCCTGCCGAACTCTCACATCATTAAAGGGGGGAATCGCCGTGTTAAAATGACCGCCCACGGCGTATAAGGCTTCTTTCTTGACAATATGGGCATTGGGTGCCTCGGCTACTTTTAGCGTGTATGTCCCAGGTAGTTCAGTCATTAAATCCACATGACCATCCAACAACCCCTCAAGTTGTTCATCCACATTCGGAAGAAAACTCATAACGAGTTCATCGATTTTAGGAAGGGATGAATCCCAATAATCCACATTTCTTTCCATAACAATTTCTTTCCCTGAGGACCAATATTTCAGCTTAAATGGCCCCGTTCCATTAGGACTTTTAGCGAAACGGGAGGGCCCTTTATTCTCATAATCTTTGGGGGGAACGAGTAGCACAAGTCCGGCCAAACGTCGAAGAAGAAGTCCGTCAGGGAATTTCGTTATAATATCAACCGTATAGGGGTCAACATCTTCTATACGATCGATCGATGCGAGAAAACCCTGAAGAGGTGATCCCGTCTTAGGGTCAAGACTTCGTTCAAGGGTAAATCGAACGCTTTCCGCGTTAAATGGTTCTCCGTTGTGAAACCGGACTCCGTGGCGAAGGTGAAACCGCATTCGGAGGGGACTTACACGTTCCCAAGATTTAGCCAGAGAAGGAACAATATTTGCTTCCGAATCAAATCGGACCAAACCCTCTAACATCTGTTGAAGTAATGTGAATTTCTTTTCAGAAAACGTGAAAAATGGATCAAGAGCCCCGGGGTCAACATTATCGTCACAAACAACGATGCGCCGAGTTTTCATTTTTTTGTTACCCTCACCCCCCGCACCCATTAGAAAAAGCGGAAACAAAACGAAGAGAAGGAGGGTGCCATATCTTTTAAAAAAAGCAGTCGTATTTATGTCTCTGTACTCCTTGAAAAACCCACCCTTTGTTAGACCTGAAAAAGTATCCATGAAACAGATTCTCCCTTTCGAATGGTTTAATCTTCTCGGGCAAGTATGGCCATTGTCGCGGAAGGCAGGTTCGCATTAATGGTTTTTACCCAAAGTGATTTGAAACCCGTTTCCCTCAACCAAAATCTTAAGTCTTTAACAGAATAACATCGACCTGCCGTCGTGTAAGACGCCAATTGGAACCCCAAAAGGAGACTAAAGAGAGGGGTCAATCCTTCTTCATTAGTAAAGAAATCATGAATTAGAATTTTTCCCGTTGGCGCCAAAGCGGCGCGTGCTTTTTTCAGAAGAAGGAGAATGGTGGAGGGGTCTTCATCATGCAACACATGCGAAAAAAGGATGAGGTCATAATAACGCCGCCTGAATGGGGTTGATCGATAATCCCCCTTGAGGAACGAAACTCTCCCTTTATAGCGGCGAGACGGGATAAACTTTTTAGTCATTTCTAGAGTTGATGGAAAATCAAGGATATCCGCATGAAGTGTTGATTTCTTTTTCAACAAGGCCAGGGAAAACAATCCATGCCCGCCTCCGACATCAAGAATCTGACGAACACCACGAAGATCTATGGACTTGGCCAAAACGATAGACGGCCCTTTAGCTATTTCGGCCATCCCGGCAATATAATCGGTTAGAAAATCTTTCCTTCGAGAAAGAAGGCGACCCAAGCTTTGGGTGGGGCGCCCTCTTTTGAATGTTTTAGGGAGGTCTGCATAGGCCTGCACCAAAAAAGATTGGAATTTCAAATTCCTCGCCATGCTCTTGCTCCCGACCTTTCGAAACCAGTTCCTTGAAAATTGAGTATGGCGATAAATGTTGGCTTTTTTAGTAAGAAAACCAAGTGCCACAAGGACATCGAGTAATTGACTTAAATGATGCGGAAGTAGACAGAGTTTTTGGGAAAGAAATTCAAGACGACCATGAGCCATTTCAAGCGAGTCGAAAATCTCGAGCTCAATAGCTAAGGTCAGGGCTCTAAAACCGCGAAACCCCATCCCTAGCTGAGCCAATCGATCCAGACCTTCCCGATCACTCACAACGGGAGGACAAATGTTCGATAAATCTCTTTTTGTATTTTTCAATAAATTCATCAACCACCTCTCCAGAAATAAATGCCTAAATCCAAGAGATCCATGGACTTAAAAAGACACCAGGGATTTCCATCATCAATATCTCCAAAAGGATATGCCTGTTGAAGAGAACATTTTTATTTTCCGCTTTGAAAAAATTTCTCAAGCGTGGCCATCCGGACCCCTAATGGAGGAATAGCGTCCTGATCGGTCATGACCTCAATCACACATGGCCTGTTTATACCCATCGCACGATGAAGAGCCTTTGAGAGTTCTTTGGGATCCTCAACACGAATCCCTTCCGCCCCCATGGCTTTTGCCATTTCGGCAATTTGCAGGGGATGGTTAAAAAGAGAAGTGTTGAATTTTTTCTTGAACTGAACTTTTTCGCCAAGATGGACCATCCCATGGCCTCCATTGTTCATGACAACCCAAACGACAGGGATATTATTCTCCACAGCCGTGTGGATTTCCATCCCGTTCATGGCAAAAGACCCATCTCCAACCAAGGCGAAAACGGGCCGGTCCTTGATCGCCAGTTTCCCCCCTATGGCCGC
Source organism: Elusimicrobiota bacterium (assembly GCA_016788905.1). Lineage (NCBI taxonomy): Bacteria > Pseudomonadati > Elusimicrobiota > Elusimicrobiota bacterium. Next base: position 82,356 of record JAEURZ010000008.1, on the reverse strand, counting down.
TGCAACGCCATGCCCCATGGAACCGAAACCCATATTAAGAAAAAACGTACCGGGCTCTATCACTGTGTAGTAGTGAAGGGCCCACGCCATGACATTTCCAATATCCACAAATAAGATTCCATTGGGCGGAATGGCCCGTCGTAACTCATCCATCAATCGTTGGGGTTTGATCGGCATGGAATCGTCCATCATGAGTTGAGCATCCAAAGATCGTTGATACATGGCTTTCGTCGCTCGAACGGCCGCGAGACGATAGCCTAAGTCATGGGTCCCGTCTTTCCATTTCGTATCGCGAAGGAACTGATAACTCATCTCCAGGAGAACCTGTTTCGCATCGCCAACAAGGCCCACCTGAACCGGATAATTCTTCCCAATTTCCCGGGGATCCACGTCAATATGCATGAGTTTTTTCCCCTGAATAAAACGGGGATCCCAGGCGTGGGAACTCGACTCACCAAAACTGGTTCCAATCGCTAAGACTAAATCCACATCTTCAGAAAGAAGGATGGCGTCCGCCTGAGGAGAACCCGCAAACCCAAAGACCCCCAAGGAGAGAATATGATCTTCTGGAAAGACCCCCTTGGCTTTCGGGGTTGTCGCCACAGGGATCCGTTGCTGTTCAGCTAAAGAGAGAAGCTCCGCATAGGCACGGGACAGATGGACACCGTACCCCGCCAAGATAACAGGTCGGTGGGCCTGACCGAGAAGTCGAACAGCTTCCTTGACAGACCGGCGGTCGAAAAGTTCAGGAGGGGTTCGGTACTGGGATGGAGGGCGAATGTCTGCCTGTACTTTTGTTTTCATCATGTCCGCCGGGAGACTCAAGTGAATGGGTCCGGGGCGACCAGTCAACCCTGTGCGGAGAAGGTGACGGGTAATGTCAGAGATCCGTTCGGGGGTCATTAACATCACGCTGGCTTTCGTCACGTCCTTGAACATATCCACGATATCAATCCCTAACGGGGAGCTTTCTTGTGCGGCTCCTTTCCCAAACGCGGCTAAGGCCACTTGAGCCGTAATGAGCATGACCGGGACCGAGTCTCGATAGGCGCAGGCGATTCCCGTTAAGGCGTTGGTCGCCCCAGGGCCGGTGGTGGTGCAACACACGCCCAATCGCCCGGAAACCCGAGCGTAACCATCCGCCATAAAAGCCGCGCCCTCTTCATGCTTCGCGATAATCGGACGGATTTTCCCCCGATCAAAGAGACCCTCATAAAAAGGCATGAGAGGGCCTCCAGGTATTCCAAAAATAGAATCCACTCCTTCTTGTTCGAGATAGGCCAGAAGAACTTGAACCGCCGGAAGAATGAGTGGCTCCGTGCAAGGAAATTTATCAACGGGAATTCGGGGTGGATCTGGTTCTGCAAGGGGCGGGGAACTGACTTCGGGGGAATTGAGTTGAGAAAGTGCGGTAAAGTTTGTAATCATTGGAAAGCTGAGGCGAGGAGAAATAATTTATCCCTATAAAGCAACTCCCCAAGCTGGCCGATGACGGGTGACTCACCCCATGGACAAACAGGACCCATACACGCGCCTCCCAAAAGGCACAATCACCGTTAACGAAATTCCATGGGCTTTTGGGAAAGAACCCAAAATCACATGGGCGTAAGGACGGAGGAGGACAACGGGATGTTCGCTCCAGACGCCTCCCAACGCCTTTCGCTCTTCCATTCCCTAGAAGAGGGAATGCCCTGCTGCTTACAGTTACTTCTATGTTTTTCGGTGTTTCATGTCAACAAAAAAGATGTAAATTTTATGTAAACAAATAAGCCGTTTCTAAAACACAAGAGTGTGGAAACTCAATTATCCGACGGATGGGGCGACACGCCCAACGCTGTGGTATTGAAATCCCAGAGCCGCGACGTGAGCGGGGTCATAGAGATTCCGACCGTCCAAGAACACCGGCGTTCGTAAAAGAGCTTTAACTTTCTGAAGATCCACATCACGAAACTCTTTCCATTCCGTACAGAGAAGAATCGCGTCAGCTCCACGGGCGGCATCGTACGGCGTTCGACAATACCGAACATTTTTCAAATGACCGCGTGCCTTGACCATCGCCACAGGGTCATAGGCGTTCACCCGACAGCCTTCCGATTGTAGCCGTTGGATAATGTCCAGGGCGGGGGCGTTGCGTAAATCGTCTGTTTCCGGCTTAAAGGCAAGTCCCCAGACCGCGATGGTTTTATCGCGCAAATTCCACAGGGCCTTTTTCAGTCGATCCACCGCCCACATCCGAGCGTGATCGTTCACTTCCCGAACCGCCCGAAGAATTTTAAAGTCCACACCTTCCTTCTCCGCCATGTGAATAAAAGCGCTCACGTCTTTCGGGAAACAAGACCCCCCATACCCCAGCCCAGCCCGAAGGAACGAAGTCCCAATCCGCGGATCCGCTCCCATCCCGGCCGTCACGAGAGAAACGTCAGCTCCCACCCGATCGCAGAGAGCGGCGAGCGCGTTGGCAAAAGATATTTTTGTCGCAAGAAAAGAGTTCGACGCGTGTTTAATTAACTCGGCGCTCTTGATATCGGTAACGATCACCGGGCATTTAAGCGGAGAGTAAAGCTCCCGCATCATGGTTTCGGCCTTGCGAGATTCCACCCCCACAACGATTCGGTCCGGCTTCATGAAATCACGGACAGCGGTGCCTTCTCGCAAAAACTCCGGGTTGGAGACCACGTCAAAGGGAATCTCTTTTTTTCCATGGAGCAAGAGGGTTTGACGAACTTTGTCCCCGGTGTTCACAGGAACCGTGGACTTATCGATAACGACGGTGTACCGGCGTAAGACGCGGCCCACTTGCCGAGCCACCGTCTCCACATAAGACAGATCGGCTTCGCCGTTCGGGAGGGGGGGGGTATTGACCGCAATAAATACGTATTCGGCATGCTTCATCGCGTCTTCCAAGCGTGTGGTGAATTGAAGCCGTTTCGCTTTTCGGTTCGCGGCGACAACTTCCGGAAGGCCGGGTTCGTAAATGGGAATTTCCCCTTTCTTGAGCATCTGAATCTTCGCGCGATCCGCATCCACACAGGTGACCCGGTGACCTATTTCCGCTAAGCAAGCGCCGGTGACCAGCCCCACATACCCACTCCCCACCACCGCAACATGTTTAGAATTCATCGCCCGTCCCTTTCCTTTACGCGCGAGCCGTTTTAAGACGCGTGGCGTATTGTTTTTTGTAATAGTTTTTGAACCCGCCCTTCTTACCTCGAATGGCACGCCACCATCTTTCGTTGGTTCGATACCAGTCCAGCATTTCCACAAGGCCCTCCTCAAAAGATCGCTTCGGGCGCCATCCCAATTCCCGGAAAATTTTTTGGGTGTCGGGGGCGTAGCGCTGATCGTGACCCTCTCGGTCTTTCACAAAATTCAAGAGGTCGCCGGGCCGCCCCAGTTCGTTCAATATCTTTCGGGCCACGTCGATGTTCTTGTATTCGCGCGCGCCAGCAATATTGTAAATTCCCCCTGGCCGTCCCTGTTTCAACACACGGTCCAAGGCCTCACAATGGTCTAAAACATGAATCCAATTTCGAACATTCAACCCGCGACCATAAAGAGGCAAGGGGACCCCCTCTAAAGCGTTCGTAATAAAAAGAGGCAGAAATTTCTCCGGGTGCTGTTGCGGGCCATAATTGTTGGTGCACCGAGTCACGAGCACAGGGTATCTGTACGTGAGCCACTGGGAGAGGACCACCAAGTCAGACGCCGCCTTGGACGCGGCGTAAGGGCTGGTCGGGTTGAGAAGAGCGGTTTCCCGAGATTTTCCCTTACCCACCGATCCATATACTTCGTCTGTGGAAACGTGAAGGAACCGCCGAACACCGGCCTCGCGCGCGGCGTGAACCAACGTATAAGTCCCTTGAACATTCGTCTGCAGAAAGGGGTTCGCATCCAGGAGAGATCGGTCCACATGGGTTTCCGCTGCAAAATGGACCACCGAATCAACGCCAGCCAGAACCCGCTTAACCGTTCGCCCGTCACCGATGTCTCCCCGAACAAACCGATGGCGGGAGGATGTGAGGACGTCCGCTAAATTTTCAAGTGTCCCCGCGTAAGTCAGTTTATCAAGAGTTGTAACACGATCGGCCGAATGTTTCTTTAACCAATACCGAACGAAATGGGATCCGATAAAACCAGCGCCTCCGGTTACCAAGAGTTTCATTGGTCACTCTCCAGTAGGACGGCGTGCGGGATAAAATTGTTTGTCATCAAATTTCGCGCCATTTTTTCGGAAGTCCAGGTTCGTCTTCAAATCCAAACGAAAAAAGATCTCATGGACACCTGTCCGTTCACGGTAATTGACCCGAACGACCCAACAGTGGAGATCCCGACGAACAACAAGATTTTTTTCTGTAAAGGAAATCCCGTTGTAACGAAGTGACCCCGAACCCGAGGCGGTGGACCGCACGTCCCCGGACAACCACCAACCCGGCGTCAGCTGAAAAGCCGCCCCATTCGTCAGGTCCAGTTCTCCTGGGCGGCTGACATTATAGCTAAAGCCCGATGAAAAGAAGGCTTTGTCGTCTGGCCCCAATCGAAAATCCAGAACACTCGATTGTATTTTTCGGGCTGGATAAAGTTGAACTGATTCTCTTGCCGTGAGGGAAAACCATCGATTCGGCGAAAAACCAGCGTCCACTGTCGGGGGCGAAAACCGCTGGCGCGGGGTGTGATACCCTTGATATTCGGTATCCCTTAAATCGTAGAACGTCGACGCCCGGCCCCAGATTGAAGAGGAGGGGCGATAGGAAGCCAAGAAATTCAACCCGTTCAGTTCAACCCCATGATCCGGTGCAGAATGATCCCTCCGAAACGTATTGGGACGCCATCGGACACGATAGGTATGGCCGAGGTCATAATCCAAACTTCGCGTCACACGATGACGCATGTTCAGCCCAGTAAACCCTTTTCCCTGAAGAATATCCGTGGGATCTAAATTGAAACCATCCACCTGGTGGGACTGCCAAACCTCTGATATCCCCAGCGAAGGTTCCAACGAAATCTTTTTCGTCACAGGCAACCGCCACGAGAATCGCCCCGTCCCATCCGCGTATTGACGAAAATGGTCTTTACCTGGAAGGATCGGATGGAATTGCCCAGACTCTTCTTGAGGGCGATCATATTCGTTCCGAAAATTTCCCCCGAAATTGAAATAAGCATTGGATTGACCCAGACGGAGCGACGAGGATTGAAACCCGAATTGGGGAAGGATGGTCTTGCTGGTGACAAATCGCTTCTGAACGGGATCTAAGGTCCGGTCGTGTTCGACGTAAAGACGCGCCGTGTACCACGTCCCTGTTCGCGTGAACGCCAGATCGGACTCGCCCAACTGCCGCGAACGTTGATAATCGTCCCCCACAAAAACGTCGTTGACCGATTCGTCGCTTTGCATGGCCACGCGAGACTGAACCTGCCATCGCGGGTTCAACTGTTGCCAATGCCCCAACCGAAGATTCCACCGACGGCGGTCGTCAATTTTGTCATGAATTTGATACCCCGAAACAGATCCCCGCACCGTGTGAGTTGAATAGCTGAATTCTCCCCCAAAACCATTCCCGGCAAGGGTGTAGTGGTCCCAGAGAACCCGTGCCCGAGCGTTTTCCCCAATGGGATAGGAAAAAACATTTTTAGCGAACAACCCGTTTCGGGCACTGTTCCCCGGATCCACCGTATAGGTCCAGCGGTTGTCTTTCAAGGATCGCGTGTAGTAGGGGAAGTAGAGAAAAGGTGTTTTTTCAGCGGCGGGCCGAATGTGGGTCACGCTCATCCGTTCCTTGACCCGAAACTCGGCCGATCCTCCACGGAAATGATAGTGGGGAGGGTTTAAATCACAACTTGAAAAAGCGGCTCGTTTGATGCGGTAATGGGTTGGGCTCAACCGTTCCAGGCTCCGGCCCCACGTGCGCCAGACTCCCTGTTGAATGTAAATGTTTTGGAATTCACCCGTTGAATTGCCCCAATTGTAATGCACACTGTCCCCCAGAACAGACAATTCTTCGTCATTCAAATAAACACGGCCCCGGGCGATGGCTTCCCGGCTGGATTGATAAAGCGTCAACTCATCCGCCTCCAAGCGCGTTCCGCTGGAAATGAGCACGGCATTCCCCTGGGCCACCACCACCCGGCTTGATAAATATACAGTGAGCTCGTCCGCCTCCAGACGCGTTCCGCTGGAAACGACAACCGCGTGACCGCGCGCGAAAACAACGTTTTCTTCTTCCCGAAATTCCATAAAATCACAGGTCAAAGACGCTGTGGAGAGTGCCGGTATTTTTTCGCTCGCCGTTTTCTCTGCTCGAAGAGAAGGCAGGGCTCCTCCCAACAAGAAGAGGGCCCACACCACAATCCAAGACCCTTTCTTCATCGGAACTTTGGTGGGAGAACGGCTCATGGCATCATTCCACTAAGAGCGCCGCCCCGGCCACTCCGAGGTCAGAGCTCCGCTCAGAAACCACCACGCGAACAGCTTGGGCAGGTGTAAGGAAAGAACGCTGTTTCATGATCCGCAGCGCTTTGGGCAAAAAGAGAGCCGCTCCTCGGGAAACACCCCCCGTCAATAAGATCGTGTCCGGGTTAAGCAGGTTTACGATGTTTGAAAGCGCGGCCCCAAGAGCGTTAGCCGCCCGGTCCCAAACCTTCCGAGCCACTGGATCGCCTTTCCGTGCCAGACCCGCAAGAATTTTTGGATTCAGGGGATCAACAACGCGTCCCCTTCTTTTGTAGGCCAATAGAGCGCGCCGAACAAGCGAAGCCCCACCCAGATAGGCTTCCAGACAACCCAGATTCCCGCAAGAGCAGGGATCCCCTCCTTCCTCCACACAAAGGTGCCCCACTTCGCCCGCTGTGCCTGTCGTCCCATGATAAAGACGCCCATCGAAAACCAGCCCCCCTCCCACACCGGTCCCTAGCGTAAGGATGACAAGATTCTTCGCACGGCCTCGAAACTCCAAATGAGTCGCGCCCCACGCCGCTGCCGTGGCATCGTTGTCCATGCGAATGGGACCGGGAAATCCCGCCCGCCGGAAAAGGGCCGCCAATCTCACCTTTTTCCATCCTAAATTGGGGGAAACACGGACAACGCCACGGGCCGGATCCACATCGCCCGCCACCCCGACCCCCGTTCCCAAAAGGGCGCTGGAAAACCACGGGGCCGCGGCCGACCGAAGGGACTTCACCAACCCCCACGGCTCGCGGGTGGTCAAAACTTCCGTCCGGTCTAAAACGCGACCCCTCTCATTGACCAAAGCCATTTTGACCTGAGTGCCACCCAAGTCCACACCCAACCGAACACCCCGTCTCATTTTTTTCTCCCTAATTTCTTAAGGGCTTCCCCAACCAAATAGAGGGATCCCGTCACAAGGACAGGAGATCCTGAATCCGGAGAAACCTTCCGCCAGGCTTCTCGAAAACTCGTGGCCGATTCCGTCGGACAAAAGTTTTTCCACACCCGCACCAGGTCCTCCAAAGGCCGAGCGCGGTCGGACACCAGGGGAGTCACGATCACACGACGGACGATGGAAGAAAGCGCTTTGGCCATAGACTTAACATCTTTGTCTTTCAAGCAGGAAAAAATCAGGGTGGCTCGCTGTTGCCCCCAGGGGGAGGATTTCCACGCGTTGACCAATTCGCGAACAGCGGCGGGGTTATGGGCCCCATCTAAGACCACCGGAGGACAAGTCCGAACCACATCAAACCGCCCGGGCCATTGGGCCCGCGCGATCCCTTCCTGTATGGCTCGTTTTCCCAACCGCCAACCCTGACGATCCAAGAGCTCAAGAGCCGCAAAAGCCAGCGCCCCGTTTCGTGCCTGATGCATTCCCCAAAAGGGGACAGTCACCTCACCCCAACTCCCTCCTTCCAGTTGAACCCGAATGGTTTGCCCCAATGGTTTCGTGTTTTCACTTAACACCTTAAATAAAACATGGCGCCCCAACGTCCAGGAGGGCACTCCGGACACCGCCGCAAACCGTTGCGATTCCCGGTGAAGAGAGGACGGAAGATCCTGTAAGAGAGGCGTTCCCCTCCGAGCGATTCCTCTCTTTTCCAAATAAACATGCCGAACCGTTGGTCCAAGCCATTCCGTATGATCAAGACCAATGGACGTGATCACGCAAAGCTCAGGGGCCGCCACCGCGTTGACCGCGTCCAACCGACCGCCCAGCCCCACTTCGAGAACAGCGAGATCCACCCCCGCACGTTCAAAAACCAAAAACCCCACCAAAGTTTGCGCTTCAAATTCCGTTAACGCCAATTTGTTTTTTCGAGAAACCTCCGCCACGCGGGACGCGGCCCAAGTCCAGTCATGGGAAGAAACGGGTGTTCCATTCACACAAACGCGCTCCCGGGGGTGAATCAAATGAGGCGAAGTGTAAAGACCGGTTCGGTAGCCTGCCTCCCGAAGAGAGGAGGCCACCATCGCGCACACCGACCCTTTCCCGTTGGTCCCCGCCACAAGAAGGGACGCAAAGGATTCCTCCGGATGTCCCAACAAATCCAAAGCCCGGATGACGCGGTTAAGCCCGGGACGGATCTCCTTTGAAAAGCGGGGAGAAGGAGCGCGAGCACCCGCTCGATTGCGGGTTGCGCGTGAAAAGGGCACCGACTAGACCGAGAATTTTCGTGCGGCCATAAAAAAAGCGAAAAGGTTCGCGAGCCGCTTCTTCATTTGCGGGCGGTCCACCACCATATCCACCATCCCGTGTTTTAAAAGGAATTCAGACTGTTGAAATCCCTGAGGAAGCGTCTGTCGAATGGTTTGTTCGATCACCCGGGGCCCCGCAAACGCGATCAGGGCTTTGGGTTCCGCCACAATCACATCACCCAACATGGCAAAACTAGCCGTTACCCCACCGGTGGTGGGGTCCGTCACCAGAGAAACGAAGGGCAGTCGTTCTTTTTCCAGTCGGCCCAAGGCCACACTCGTTTTGGCCATTTGAAAAAGGGAAAGGATTCCTTCCTGCATGCGCGCCCCCCCCGAGGAAGAAACAACCAAAACGGGAATTTCATCCGCGAGCCCCCGTTCGATGGCCAGGGTCACTTTTTCCCCCACCACACTCCCCATACTCCCCCCCATAAACCCGAAATCCAAAATTGCCGAGGAAACGGCCTGGCCTTCGATTTTTCCGACACCGGCAACAATCGCTTCCTTCTCACCTGTTTTCTTTCGGCTCTCTTTGACGCGGTCCACGTAAGACGTTGAGTCACGAAACCCCAATGGATCCGCCGCTGTCAAATTTCCCGCAAATTCCACAAAGGTCCCCTGATCGAAAATTTGATCGATGCGTTCCCGCGCGCTGGCGCGCAAGTTGTATTGGCATTTGGGACAGACCTTGAGATTTTTTTCGAGCTCCTTGTTGTAAATGATTTGTTCGCACTTAGGGCATTTGGTCCAGAGCCCATGGGGCACACGTTTTTTTTGTCCGGGTTCATCGATGGCCATAATCAAGATCTCCTTGTGACAGAATCCAATGAGTGACGTAACGAGCGCGCAAAAGGAGCTAACGACTCCCGATTTTTTAGCCGATTCACAAAAGCGGACCCCACGATAACTCCATCGGCGTGAAGCGCTGCCGTCCGGGCCTGCCTCGGGTCCGAAATTCCAAAACCCACGGCCACGGGGAGAGGCGACTTTCGCCGAACGTCCGCCAAGAACGACCCCAATGATTTTGGAAGAGCACGGCGCACGCCGGTGACCCCCGTTAAAGAAACAGCGTAAAGGAACCCCCGAGACCGACGGGCGATGGCGGCTCGGCGTTTCGGGGGAGTGGTCGGAGCAACGAGGTAAATCAAGTGAATCCCCACACGCGTCAAGGCTTTTTCAAGCGCGCCCCCCTCCTCTATAATAAGATCAGGAACAATAATTCCATCCACGCCCGCCGCCCGAGCACGACGCGCGAAAACATCAAGCCCCATCCGTTGAAGAGGGTTCATATACGTCATCAGAACAACAGGGGTCTCATGAGTCTTCCGGAACACCTTCACCCAATCCAAAACAGTGACGGGGGTCACCCCCGCTTCCAGGGCTTTTTGAGAAGAGAACTGAAGGGTGGGGCCGTCGGCGATGGGATCGGAAAAAGGAATCCCCACTTCCACCAAATCCACACCGGATCGCACAAGATCCCGCACCGCTCGGTCCATGATCGAAAGCGTGGGATACCCACCGGTCACATACGCGATGAGCGCCTTTTTTTTGCGGATTTTTAAATCCGAAAAAAGTTTGTCGATTCTATTCACAGGAATCCATCCTATTAAGAATTAACCTCTCCCCGAAACAGGAAAACCTCATTTAAGATCTAACATTTTCGTCAATTGCCCCATATCTTTATCGCCCCTTCCGGAAAGCCCAAGGACAACCGTCTGGGATTTTTTCATCCGGCGAACAAGTCGAGGAAGAAGCCCTAACGCGTGAGACGATTCCAGCGCAGCGGAGAGCCCTTCCGTTTCGTTTAAAAGGCGAAAACCCGCCAACGCTTCCCGATCGGTGACCGATACGTAAGTGGCACGCCCGGAATCCTTGTAAAAAGCGTGTTCAGGTCCCACGGCGGGATAATCCAGCCCAGCGGAGATGGAATGGGTCCCCAACACCTGACCGTGCTGATCTTGCATCACATAGGTCCGCGCGCCGTGCAAGACACCGGGGCTTCCCGTGCAGAGGGTCGCCGAATGACGTCCTGACCGAATTCCCTCGCCGCCGGCCTCAACACCAAAAAACTGAACGGTGGGCGTGTCGTAAAAAGGAGCGAAAAGGCCGATGGCGTTTGATCCCCCTCCCACGCAGGCCACGAGGGCGTCCGGACGATCCGTTTGAAATTCCCGAATTTGACGTTTCACTTCCCGACCGATCACGCTTTGAAATTCCCGCACCATCCAAGGATAGGGGTGTGGCCCCACCACCGACCCAATACAGTAGAAAGTCGTGCGGACGTTGGTCACCCAATCCCGCATCGCTTCATTGATGGCGTCCTTGAGAGTTCGCGATCCAGACGTCACAGGGATCACTTTCGCTCCCATGCTCCGCATGCGAAACACGTTCAGGGCCTGCCGTTCCATATCCTCAGCCCCCATATACACTTCACAGGAAAGCCCCAAAAGAGCACAGGCCGTGGCTGTCCCCACCCCATGCTGACCAGCCCCTGTCTCAGCAATGACACGTTTTTTACCCAACCGCTTGGCCAGTAAACATTGCCCCAACGTGTTGTTGACTTTGTGAGCCCCCGTATGACAAAGATCTTCCCGCTTCAAAAAGATCCGAGCCCCACCCAATCGCATCGTGAGATTTCGAGCAAACATCAGCGGAGTGGGTCGGCCCGCAAAAGACCCCAAAAGGTCCACCAGTTCCTCCCGAAACGACGGGTCCCGACGAGCCGCCCGAAACGCCGCCTCCAACTCGACCAAGGGACCGACCAACGTTTCCGGGACCCACCTCCCCCCATACGCCCCAAAATAGCCCCGCCGGTCTGGCCACTTACCCATATCGAACCCCATCATCCGGGCAGAAAAAATCGTTCAACCCAGCGACTCGTAGAAGAGCGTCCCTTGAGTTAGGCATATTTCACGGTTTCTAAAAATCGCTTCATTTTCTCGAAATCCTTTCGTTTGGGGGATTTTTCGACTCCGCTGGCAACGTCGACAGCGAACGGCTGGGTGGCTTCTATGGCTTCGGCCACATTTTCGGCGTTGAGCCCTCCCGCGATAAAAAGAGGTTTTCCAAAGACCTTGGCTCTTGTGGCTAAGTCCCAAGGAAACGTTTGTCCTGTTCCGCCCATTTGGCCTTCCACGCGTGCGTCCAGAAGAACGTAGTGAACGATGTGCTTATAGGACGAGAGAGTGTCGAGGTCGGATTCATTGGCCGCGCGAACAGCTTTGATTAAAAAAACTTCCAGCTCATTGGTGATGGCCTCACACTCCTCCACCGTTTGGTTTCCGTGTAGCTGAATACCGGCCAGCCCGACTTTTTTGGCGATCTTGATAATGTCCGCCGCACTTTGTTCAACAAAAACGCCAACGGTCGGGACAAACGACGGAACTTTTGAAGCGATGCGAGCCGCGAGATCTGGGGACACTTTCCGCGGACTTTCTTTATGAAAATTCAAGCCAATGAAATGGGCGCCTATATTTACCGCCCAGGTGGCGTCTTCCTCGTTGGTTATACCACAGATTTTCACTTTAGTTGACATAATCATCCTTTCCAGCGGCCACCAATGTTCGGGCCGCGGATTCAAGATCTTTTTGTTTTAAGAGAGATTCCCCCACCAACATGGCGTCCATTCCGAGCCCAGCGATCCGGCGGACATCGGCCGGTGCCTTCAAACCGCTTTCCGCCACACAAACACTTCCCTCCGGGACCAGGGGCATGAGACGTTCAAAGGTTTTGGGGTCCATCGCCAACGTGTCCAGGTTACGGCTGTTGATTCCGATTAATAGAGCGCCCATCATTTTCGCTCGGGTCATGTCGTTGGCGTTATGGGTCTCCACCAACGCATCCATTCCAAAATCTCGGGCCAATCCAGACAAAACCACCAATTCCCAATCGGTTAAAAGCCGGACGATGAGGAGAATGGCGTCGGCCCCATAGACCCGCGATTCAACCACCTGATAAGGATCCACAATAAAATCTTTTCTAAGAAGGGGCACCCCCGTGGCCTTTCGCGCAAGACGAAGATGCTCGAGTTTCCCTCCGAAAAATCGCGGTTCAGTGAGGATGGAAAGGGCCCGGGCACCCGCCCGGGCGTAGGTCTTCGCCCCAACCGTTACATCAAAGTTTTTTCGAATCACTCCCGCCGATGGGCTTTTGGCCTTCAATTCGGCAATGAGACTTACGCCCGCCGTTTTCAAAGCGGCGGAAAACGATCGGGTTTTAGGCGATCGACTGGCCATTTTTTCCATTTTACTTAATGGGATGGAAATTCGCCTTTGGGCTAAGTCCATCCGTGTCTCATAAACTATTTTTTCAAGAACGCGATTCACGGAGCGTCCGATCGGCTGAGCGAAACGAGTTGATCCAACTTTTCTTTGGCCGCACCGCAATCGATGGATCGTTCCGCCACAAGACGTGCCTGCCGTAAGGTTTTTACTTCGGAACGCCCCGCCGCACGGCACGCCACCAAAAGGGCGGCGGATGCGTTGGCCACCACCGCGTCCCGGGGAGCCCCTGGGTGCCCCGTTAAGACCTGCCGAAGGATCTCCGCATTGTCCTTTTTGTTCCCCCCGCACAAATCAGAAGGACGATGACGTCGAAATCCGAAATCAGCGGGAGTTAGCGTTTTTTTACGAAGACGTCCATTCACGATTTCCATGACACTCGTTTTTCCGAACAACGTAATTTCATCATGACCGGCCCCATGAACCACAAGGGAATGGCGCGTGCCCAGGCGGACCAAAACCCGGGCCACAACCTCCACCATCGCTTCGGAATAAACCCCAATCACTTGGGCATTCGCCCCCGCGGGATTCGTGAGAGGTCCCACCAAATTAAAAACCGTTCGAATCCCCAACTCCCGGCGAACAGGCATGGCGTGTTTCATGGCTGGGTGAAACGATGGGGCGAACAGGAACCCGATCCCAATCTCCTTAAGACACCGCTCCACCACAGAAACCGGCGGATCGATTTTAACACCTAAAGCCTCCAAAACATCGGCGCTTCCACAGGAAGACGAGACGGAACGGTTCCCGTGTTTGGCCACTGTAAACCCAGCGCCCGCCACCACAAACGCCGCGCCGGTTGAAATATTAAAGGTCCCTCGTTTGTCTCCACCTGTTCCGCAGGTATCCACCACCACAGATCCAGGAGAAAGGGTGATGCGGGTCCCGGCTCCCCGCATGGCTTCCGCCGCCCCGGCAATTTCAGAAACGGTCTCCCCCTTCATTCGCAGCGCCACTAAAAAACCGGCGACTTGGCTGGGCGTCGCGCCCCCTGTCAATATTTCGGATACGGATTCCCGGACCTCCTCAAAAGTCAGGTTCTGGTTCTCCACCAGTTTTGACAAGGCTCCTTGAATCATTTCACTCTCATCCGAAGAAAGTTACGCAGCAAATCCATTCCTCCCACCGTCAAAACGCTTTCCGGGTGAAATTGCACCCCTTCCAAAGCGGGGAGACGTCGATGCCGAACCCCCATAATCTCCCCGTCTTCACTGGTCGCTGTAACGATCAACTCTTTTGGGCAGGTCTTCTTTTCAATGACCAGGGAATGGTATCGGGTTGCGGTAAAGGGGTTTTTCAACCCCTTGAACAACCCCTTCCCATCATGAGAAATCTGGGATGTTTTTCCGTGCATTAATTTTTTGGCCCGAACAATTTTTCCGCCGAAAGCGACCCCCAGAGATTGATGGCCGAGACAAACCCCAAAAACAGGCAATTTCCCCGCGTAAAGCCGAATAACACCCACCGATATCCCTGCCTGTTTTGGCGTACACGGCCCCGGAGAAACCAAAAGGTGCGTGGGGTTCAGTCGCCCCACGTCTGCGGCGGAAATTTCATCGTTCCGGACCACAAGAACCTTTTCTCCCAGTTCCCCAAGATATTGAACCAAGTTATAGGTAAAAGAATCGTAGTTATCAATGACCAAAATCAAATTTTTTCTCCCGCCAAGCGAAGGGCGGCGACGAGTGCCGCCATTTTACTTTGTGTTTCATCAAACTCTTTCACAGGAACGGAATCGGCCACGATGCCCGCGCCGGCCTGCAGGTGCACCCTGTTTTTTTGCATCAAGATGGTTCGTATGGCGATGGCCATGTCCATATTCCCCGTGTACGAAAAATAGCCCACGGCTCCCCCATAGAGACCTCTCCGTGTGGATTCAAGTTCTTCAATGATTTCCGTTGCCCTAATTTTGGGCGCCCCCGAAAGCGTCCCCGCGGGAAATACCGCCCGAAATAAATCAAAGGCGTCGTGGTGGGGGAGAAGGCGACTCGTGACTTTGGAAACGATGTGCATCACATGACTGTAACGCTCTATCCCCATGAAATCCGAAACACGGACCGACCCGTTGCGGGACACTCGCCCCAAATCGTTTCGGGCTAAATCCACCAGCATCAGATGTTCCGCCCGCTCTTTGGGATCCGCCAAAAGCTGTTGGGCCAGCCGGTCGTCGGCTTCTGGCGTGGTTCCCCGAGGTCGGGTTCCGGCAATGGGGCGGGTTTCCGCAACACCATCGTCCAACCGCACAAGCATTTCAGGGCTTGAACCAATGACATGGGTCTCCCCGTCCCGAAAGAAGTACATATAGGGGGAGGGGTTCACCCGTCTAAGAGCTCGGTATATTTCTAAAGGGTGAGCTTTCACCTGTCGCGTCACCCGGCGCGAGGGAACCACCTGAATAATATCCCCCGCGTTGATGTATTTTTTTGCCAATCGCACACCGCTTTCGAAACGACGCCGATCTTCCAAAGAATAAGCCAAGGGCTTCCGTTCGGCCCTGGCCAGGGGCGTCAAGGGGGCCGGCGTGGGACGGAGACGGGAAAGCTTTTCCACCAATTCGCGGCCGGCTCTCCGATGTATTTTTTCGGCGGAAGCCCCTCGCGGGATCGCCACCGTGCGCACCAGACGGATGGTATGGGCCACATGATCAAAGATAAACATGTCCCCCGTTAACATGAAAACGAAATCCGGAACACCCAAAACATCTTTGGTTCGGGAAGGCAATCGCTCAAAATGACGAAGGATATCGTAGCTGGTAAATCCCACAGCCCCGCCATAAAACCGGGGAAGCCCCCGAACTTCTGGCGCCCGTCGATGGGCCAGCGCAACCCGCAACGCTTCCAGAGGTCCAACCCCTTGGGGAGTGGGAATAGGGGAAGTCACCGTTTTCGAGCGCAGGACAACGCTGGGCTCAAAAGCCGCAAAGGAATACCGCCCCAAATGTTCCCCCCCTTCCACGCTTTCCAAGAGAAAACATTGGGGACTTTGGGCGTAGAGCGCATGAAAAAGGGCCAAGGGTGTCACTTCATCCCCGGGACATTCCACCCAAACAGGGACCAGAGAATGTTTTCTTGCCAACGACTTAAATTCGGTAAGTGATGGATAGATCATGGGTTAACCATCAGTTTCCCTTCAATGGCTTTTTGGGAAACGAAAGGAGTGGGGAGACCTGTGACCGTCCCTTTCCAATCCCGACTGTCACCGGATTCGTCCCGATTATCCCCCATGACCACCACAAACCCTGAAGGGACCTTCCCCATATTGAAATCGTCTCCCTTTAAAAGCTCGTTCGGGCGAGTGTGTTTCACGTAAGGTTCTTCAAGCGGCTTTCCATTTAAAACAACTTTTTTTTTGACCACACGAACATTGTCTCCCCCCACCGCCACAACGCGTTTCACCAAACCTTTTTCCCCTTTCGGCGATAGAAAGGTCACAATATCCCCCCGTTCAGGAGGGTGGAAGACGTAAGCCAGCTTGTTTACCATCACACGGGCCCCTACAGGCAGGGCGGGCTCCATGGAACCCGAAACAATTTCGATCCGCTCAAAAGCAAATGTCCGCAGAAAAAACGCCCCGCCTAACCCCAACGCGACCAAAAAGAAGACCCGCGCCATGGGTTATTTCTTATAGACCTTCGCAGGATCGAATAGAATTTCACCGGTGGTTTCCAAAAGGTTTTCGGACGTCACTTGATGGAAAAAACAAGATTTCCGCCCCGTGTGACAAGCCGCTCCGCCCACCTGATGAACCCGAATAAGAACACAATCTTTGTCACAGTCCAACGCGATGGATCGGATCTCTTGATGGTTACCGCTCTCCTCCCCTTTTCGCCATAACTTGTTGCGGGACCGACTAAAGAAAACACCCCGACGGCGATCTAAGGATTCCAACAGAGATTCCCGGTTCATGTACGCCACCATCAACACCGTTCCATCTTTATCGTCCTGAACCACCGCAGGGACCAATCCCCTGTCATCGTATTTAACCTCGTTCATCCAGTCGGGGATATTCATGATGCCCTCCTTTCCATTCGTATGGGTACGCCACGACGGCGCAAACCGTGTTTCAGATGATGAATTTCTAATTCTTTAAAGTGAAACAGCGAGGCGGCCAAAGCCGCGTCGGCCCCCGCCTGAAACGCGTCAAAAAAATGATCGACCTTCCCAGCCCCGCCCGAAGCAATGACCGGAATTCTCACCGCTTTCGATACCGCCGCCAACATTGCCACATCATACCCGGCCTTCGTCCCATCCGCGTCCATGCTCGTCAACAATAGTTCTCCCGCTCCGCGCCGTTCCACTTCCCGAGCCCAAGCCACCAGGTCACGACCCGTTGGCGTACGCCCCCCATGGATAAAAACTTCCCACCCTTTTCCATGCCGCTTGGCGTCTATCGCCGCCACAACACATTGGGCGCCGAACCGCTTGGACGCTTCTCCAAAAAAACCGGGGCGTAGAACACCGGCCGTGTTAATCGAAACTTTGTCTGCCCCGGCGTTCAAAAGAAGGCGAATGTCTTCCAACCGGCGAACCCCCCCGCCCACTGTTAACGGGATGAATACCGTTTCCGCCGTTCGCCGCACCACATCCAAAAGGATCGGCCGCTGGTCGGAAGACGCCGTGATGTCGAGAAACACCACTTCGTCAGCCCCCTCCCGATTGTAGCGCTCAGCCACCGCCACGGGATCGCCCGCGTCCCTCAAGTGAACAAACTTCGTACCTTTAACCACCCGCCCCGCGTTGACGTCCAGGCAGGGAATGATTCGGCGCGTGAGCCCCGAATTCCCGAAAACGATACTCGGGATTTTTTTTCGCGGGGAGGAGGAACGAATCTTTTTCCCCATCTAACGCGCGGCGGCGAGAGCCTCGGGCAAGGTAACTTTGCCCGCGTAAAGTGCCTTCCCCAAAATACAACCTCGGAGACCCTTGGCTTCTAAATTCTTTAACGCCTGGATGTCCGCTAGCCCAGAAATACCCCCCGAAGCATAAACGCCCATATGGGTCATGCCCAAAACGTCTTCAATCGATTTCAAGTTGGGGCCTTTCAAGGTCCCGTCCTGCTTGATGTCCGTGTAAACGAGTTCCCGAAACCCCAACTGATCAATGGTCTTGATGGCGTCGGCCAAACTATGCCCCGAATCCGCCTGCCAGCCTTCGATCATGACTTCACCGTTCACCGCATCGAGGGAGGCCATCAATCGACCGGGGAACTCGGCAATCGCCGATTTGATCCACTGAGGGAATTTAAGAATTGCGGTCCCCACAATCGCCCGGCCCACCCCCTTTTCTAAAACTTTTCGCACCGATTCTGGATCCCGAAGTCCACCCCCGAACTGAACCACCACATTGACCGCGTCTTTAATTCGAAATAAAAGATCCAGGTTGGCGGCTTGACCGCTGAAAGCACCGTCCAGGTCCACCACATGAAGGCGTTGCGCCCCTTGGGCCACCCACTGCTTGGCGACTTCCACAGGATCGGAAGAGTACGTCGTCTGCTGTTTCGGGTCTCCGTGAACCAAACGAACGACGGATCCGGCTTTAATATCAATGGCGGGAATAACGAGCATAGGTCACCTCGGGTTTAAAGAAACACTCTTTAAGACTTCTCTCAAGAAACGAAGGCCTGTGGGGCCGCTTTTTTCCGGATGAAACTGCGTGGCCAAAAGATTCCCTCGAGCCACGGCCGAACAAAATTCACCCGCGTAGGGTGTGTTTGTCCAAACCAAAGCAGGATCCGTTGGACGGGCCAGATACGAATGAACAAAATAAAAGTAGTCCTTTCGGGTCAGGACTTTTTTCCAACACCCCGCCGCATTTTTTTTGGGATGGACTTCGTTCCACCCCATATGGGGGACTTTCAATCGGCGATCGGCCAAACGAAACTTCACCACCTTTCCTTTCAACACCCCCAGTCCTTTTTTGCCGGGAGCCTCTTCGCTCGATTCAAAAAGCAGTTGAAGCCCAAGACAAATTCCAAGATAAGGACGGTCCTTGTTCACCCAATCCTGGATAAAACGATCCAATTTTTTTTTGCGTAAGACCGTCATCGCCGCGTCGAATGCCCCGACCCCAGGGACCACCAAAAGAGCGGCCTGGCTCAAAGCGTGGGGATCATCGGAGACGAACGCTTTGGCCCCCGAATGAATCAGCGCTTTTTCAACGGAACGCAGGTTCCCCATCCCGTAGTCAAGAACACCTACGGGCCCTTTCATTTCAAAGGATTCCTTTTGTCGAAGGGACAGAGGCCACCCGCCGCGGATCGATTGTCACCGCTTGGGCCAACGCTCGTCCAAACCCTTTAAAAAGGGATTCCGCGATGTGATGATTATTTCGCCCCTGGAGCAATTTGATGTGCAGATTCATCTTGGCCGTCATGGCCAAAGCCTGGAAAAAATCTTCCAACAGTTCAAAACAAAAGGGGGCCTTATTTTGCACCCTGAATTTAACTTTAAAATCAAAAGCCGGCCGCCCGGAAAGATCGAGCGCGACGTAAGAAACCGTTTCGTCCATGGGCGTGAGGGCCCGCCCAAGGCCACGACCGTCCGTCCCGATTTTCAGGGCCTGCCCGTAACGGGTGATGCCACGTTTTTCGCCGAGAGCTTCCCCCAAGACTTCGCCCAGAGCCAGTCCAATGTCTTCCACCAGATGGTGATCGTCAATGTGCGTATCGCCCCGGGCGTCAACCGTCAGAGCAAAGTTCCCGTGCTTGGCAAAGAGTTCCAGCATGTGGTCAAGAAAGGGGATCGTTGTTTGAACGTGATATTTCCCGGGACCATCCAGTCCCAAGGTCACCTTCACCTTGGTCTCCGAAGTGATTCGATTTCGTTCAGCCGCTCGCTTTTTCATGGTTTCTCCCGACCCCGCACGGACGCCGCGTGGCAACGCAGCCCTTCGGCCTCCGCAAACCCCGCAATCAACGGGGACACCTGCCCCAGGACGCGTGGAGGGATCTCTATAACGCTCGTGCGTTTCAAAAAGGATTGAAGGGACAGACCTGATGAAAAACGCGCGGACCGCCCTGTGGGAAGAACATGGGACGGCCCCGCCCAATAATCTCCCGCCGCCACAGGAGAGTACGGCCCAACAAACACTGCGCCCGCGTTCCGAACCATTGAAAGCATTAAAGAGGGAGAGGACACCGCTAACGAAAAATGTTCCGGCGCTAAACGATTGGCCTCTTCCATAGCCATGGCCCAGGATCGCG
Organism: Elusimicrobiota bacterium; assembly: GCA_016788905.1. Classification (NCBI taxonomy): domain Bacteria; kingdom Pseudomonadati; phylum Elusimicrobiota; species Elusimicrobiota bacterium. The sequence continues at coordinate 62,235 of JAEURZ010000008.1, read as the reverse complement.
CCTGAAAAAAACGGCATTGTTTTCGGTAAAGAGGCGCGATCCCCCGCCGGACTCGCGAGAGGACCTCGGCGTTTAACGAAATCAATGTGGCCCGGGCCAGTGGGTCATGCTCCGCTTGGGCCATCATGTCCGCGGCCAGCCATTCGGCCGGAACGGATCGATCAGCGAGAATAACAATCTCACTGGGGCCCGCCAGCATGTCGATACCCACTTTTCCAAAAACTTGTCGTTTGGCCTCCGTCACCCAGGCCCCACCAGGGCCAACGATTAAATCCACCCCGGGAACTGTTTTCGTACCAAAAGCCATCGCCCCCACCGCGGCCACGCCACCGATTTGATAGAGCTCATCAACTCCGGCCAACACGGAGGCGGCCAAGACTTCCTCCGTCAAGTGTTTCGGCGGCGTGCAAACGACCACACGGCCCACCCCCGCCACACGCGCGGGAATACATGTCATCAGAACCGTGGAGGGGTAGGCAAAACGCCCGCCCGGCACATAGGCACCGACAGATTCCACCGGCCGAACCTCCTGCCCCAAAACAGTCCCCGCCACCCGTTCCCGCCAGGAGCGTGGCGAATGACGGCGCTCCGCCTCATGAAAGAGCCTTATCCTTTTGGCACACACCTCCAAGGTCTGGCGTTTTTCCCTAGCGAGATTTTTCAGTGCTGTCTTTGCCCGTGCAAGAGGAACCTTCCAACCAGAGGGCTTAATATCCACACCATCAAAACGCAGGAGTGCTGCTTGGATCGCGGAATCTCCACGTTTTTGGATGTCGTTTAGGATAGAGGTTACTTTCGATTGTAGGGGCACGAGAACTTGATTATATCAAAAGGGGGCCCGCAGGCCCCCTTTTGAATACGTCATTTTTTCATTGGGACAACGTTTTCTTATTCCGCTTTGACCTCTATTTTACGGGTCCGGTTTTGAGCCGCCGGACTTTTGGTCAATGTCACGGTGAGCACACCTTTTTTAAACCCCGCGGTGACCTTCGTGGGATCCACTTCCATTGGAAGCCTCACGGTGCGAAGGAACGACCCGTAAGAGCGCTCCATATGATGGAAGTTTTTTCCTTTTTCTTCCGCTTCCGCTTTCTTTTCACCCTTCAAGGTGAGGAGATCTCCTTCCAAAGACACATCAACATCCTTCTCGTCCATCCCTGGAAGTTCCGCCGTCACTCGGATCTCCTTTTCTGTTTCCGCGATATCCAGCCGGGGAATTCGATCCGCTGATGTTCGCGGCTCGAATAACCGGAAGGGCGCGATTCCCCACCCCCGTCCGACATCATCAAACAACCGATCCATTTCCCGGGAAAACGATCCGAAGGGAGTCCACACACCCATTGAACCCGTTTCCCGTTTGTCCCCCGAGGGGACCATTTCTTTGTCCGTCATGGCAACCGCCTCCTTTTTTATTCGGATTTAACCTGAATTCGATGAACACGCGCTGGCCCGCTCTTCGGAACACACACCCGGAGCACGCCGTTCTTAATCGTGGCGGATATGGCGGCCACATCAACTTTGGTCAGGTCCAATTTGAAAGACCTGTGGAAGGCCCCTTTGGTGCGTTCCGCCTCAACAATACCGGCTCCTGCTTCCGCGCTTGTTGATCGGCGACCGGTCAGATGCAACACCCCTTCATTTACCGAAACCTCCACTCCGGCAGGCTCCACCCCAGGCATGTCCGACAATAACACCCAAGCCTCGGGACGTTCTAAAACATCGGTGACGGGTAACACCTTCGTTTCTGGCCTTGAAGCGGACTCCCCCGCCAAACGCCTTTCCGAAACGTCTCTCAGGAATGGATCCACCCAACTCGCAATGTACGACATTAATACCTCCTTTTTATCCTAGCGCTCTCTAACATTGACTGCTAATATAATCACAAAAAAAAGAGGCCCTATTCCCGCCCTTTTTCTTTTTTTCCATCACCTGCTTGCATTCGTAAAATAATTCGGATCCCAGAAAGATTCACCCGCTGAGCTAAAAGATTCCGAACTTCAACCAGAAGGTCCATATCCTCATCACAAAAAAGCCGCTGGTTCCCCTCCGTTCGACTGGGTGCAACCAGCCCTGCCCGCTCCACCCAGCGCAGGGTGTGAATAGAAATCCCGCATAGGCGGGAAGCCACCCCAATACTGTAGAGGGGGGTCCGACGCGTCCTTCGAATGATCACTTCCTGGTCCATAGTCCCCTCTTCGTTATTAGAGACTATCATGAAAATTAAATTTTGTCAATAGATAACCTAACAAGATATATAAGGTTTGTGCACACATTCGTTTAAAGGTCAGCGTGATCGAGGTTTGCTTTTCCGAAAAACAAGGGGAGGAAGAACCCAGCCAGATTGATAAGGAACAATGTCCCGAGGACATAGAAGGCCTCCGTCGACCCCCAGACGGATCGCCCAGAGAAATAGTGCCTCTTCATCAAAATGGCCTCGAGGGCCAGGGTGACCCCCACGTAAAAGAGCGCCGTGACCATGAACAGGATCCCCCCGGGAGATGTTTGAATTTGGGCCACGTTCTCCATTCCAAACCGAGGAAACATCGCCCCGAACCCGACACCCATGGCGGAAAGAGTCAGCGCCATAACTAAAACGGTCACATTCGAGAGGTGAACAACAAAAGGGTCCACGCCCAAGAACGAATTCGAAATCCAAACGAGGAGCACCCCCATGACCCCAATAGGGATGAACCCGCCCAGGAACTTCCCCCACAGGATTTCCCAAAGACTTAAGGGGGCGGCCCGCAGCGCCCACCAACTTTTCCCCTCCAAGCTTATGGCGGGGAAAACAAACCGAAGCGCCACAGAGGCCAGAACAAACCCCACCATTCCAATATTCAGGAACGAAATCAACGCCCGCAAGTAGCGTGAGTCCAAGGGAAGTTTTCGAATACTGATCAGATAGATGGCAATGATGGACGCCAACATGAGAAGCTGTGACCACTGATTGGAGTCTCTTCGAAAAACAGCAAGATCTTTTCCAAGCGTCGCCTGAAACCGAACACCGAAGAGAGGAGGAATCCATCGCCATTCCCCTCCCAAAGATTGGGGCCGTCCACGCCGGCTGGACTCCTGAGCGGCAGCCCACCCCCCATAGTAAGCCTTCTCCCCAAAAAAGAGTAATCCGAACCAAACCAACAGGGCGGTCCCTACCAACAGAGAACCGGATTGGAGAGCCACCTCTTTCTGGCCCATGGCAAACCCACCCAGGGACTGAGCGAACCAGTAGGAAGGCAAATAGGGCGCGGTGGGCGCCTTTAAGAGAGAAATGTATTGAATAACAAAATCCAGAGTGTCCGCCCGAAGGAACTGGGCGGGGGCCAACCATCGGACCCAAAGGAAAAGACCGGTGCCGATCAGCACGGCCACCACCAACATGACTTCTCTGACACGGCGAGCGGGAAAAACGAGCATGAGCAGTAACGAGAGCCCAATCCCCAGAGCGCTCGCAATCCACGCGAAAGGGACAATAAGACCCGACAACAAAAGGAAAAACGCTGCCCCCTGCCCCATCACGCGACCGAAAGCCGCGAGAAAGGGGAAGAGCGCCATGACCATGATCCAAGAAGAAAAAATGGTCGTTTCTATGGATTTAAAAGCAAACAGGGTTCGGTAAGGCAACGGGGTATGAACCAACATTGAAAGGTCACGGGCAAAAAAAAGCGTGGAGAAACTGGCGATGGTACTGGAGAAAATAATCATCAAAAAACTCGTCATGAACGCCATCGCCAAGACCTTCATCAAAAGAAGATCGCCCACCAGCTCCACGTTTTGAAGAACAGTCAAAAACCGAAAAAATCCCCAGTAGAGACCTGAAACAAAAAGTAACCCTAAAAAGAGGAACCCCGCCGCCTTGACCCGATCCCCCGCAGACCCATGAGTGATCCAGTTCTTGAACTTAAGGAACTGAACGCGAAGGAGCCACCTCATTCGTTAAGGTATTTCAAGAGGTCCCGATAGTGATCCCCACCCGTGAGCGCCAGGAAAATGTCCTCCAAAGACCCGCCCTCAGTCGACTGGCCACGAAGCTCGGCCACCGTCCCCACACGGGTGAGACACCCGCGCTGAACAATCCCCACCCGATGGCAAAGTCGTTCAGCGATCTCAAGAACATGGGTACACATAAAAAGCGTCACCCCGTTCTCTGACAATCTTTTGAACACATCCTTGACCAATCGAGCGCTTTTGGGGTCTAATCCCACCATGGGCTCGTCTAAAAACAAGACTTTCGGTTGATGAAGAAGGATCCCCGCGAGAACAAGTTTTTGCTTCATTCCGTGCGAGTAGGTTTCCACCAGTTCCGACCCCATCTCCCCCAACTCAAACATTTCCAACAACTCGGGAATTTTCTTTTTTTGGTATGAAAGATCCACTTCGTAGATGTCTCCAATGAACCGGAGAAATTCGTTCCCCGTGAGGTGGGGATAAACGTAAGGCTGATCCGGAACGAGCCCCATCACTTTCTTGGCTTGACGCGGATTCAATTGAACATCGAAACCGCCCACCCACGCCCGCCCCGCCGTGGGACGCAACAACCCGGTCATCAATTTCACGGTGGTTGTTTTCCCCGCACCGTTCGGCCCGAGAAAACCAAAAATTTCACCTGGTGGGATATCCAGGTCCAGACGATCGACCGCCAAGACATCTCCAAATTTTTTCATGAGACCCGCCGTTTTTATCATGACCATCCTCGAAAGAAATGAAGGGCGAGCCCGGAAAAGAGGGGCAAGGTTAAATTGTCGTTGGGCGGCGGTGAAAAAGCTTCGATGAGAGTCACGAGTAGTGCCCCGAAAAGGACTTCCGGCCGACCAACCGCTGGGGTGAGAATAAGGGCCCCCACCGCCCAGGCGCCCAGAAAACAAGCCAAACTTCCTTCCACACTTTTATCCCCCATCCGAATCCGTCCCCATGTGCGTCCGACAAAGCCAGCGAGACCGTCCCCCACTGTTAAATAGAGCATGGCCGCCACAACGATATCAGGTTCCGGGACCAAAAGGGCCGTCCAGAAACAACCTGTGATTGTCCAAAAAATCCCGGAGGGTTGACGAACTTCCTTTTCCCGGTGAATGCCCCCGAACCAACCCAACAACCACTGGTTCAACGTTGACAGACGTAGCCGAAGGGCTTCCAAGAGGGCTCCCATAACCGCCGCCCCACCCAATATCCAGAGGGTTTTTTCTCGACCCGCCTGAACATAGAGGACAGCATACCCCGCGCTCAAAAGATGAAAAAGTTTCCGCAACCCTTCCTGCTGAAAAGGGGAGAGACTTCCCAAAAGATTCGCCTTGTTTCCTTTCATTGGGTCAGTGGGTTTCCAGAACGGAGAACCAAACCCATCGCCCCAACCGAACGAAACTTGTTCCAACACGATCCAGAAGGATTTGGGTTTCCTCCCTCCACGCGTGACCAAAAGCAGAGAAGGAAATGAGTGAAGGGAAAAGGGCCTTCAACACCACCAACAAGGCCAACCCATTACAAAGGAGGATCGTGACTAACGAAAAAAAAGTCCCTGCGTGGAGAAGGTCCGGTTGATCTTGTCGCAAAGCGTGGACGGTTAGAGCGAGATGAAAGGTGAGCGTAAGTCCTATCCCAAACCCGACCCAAAGGGGAGGGGTTTCGAGTGGGGCGTAACGGCGAACCAGCCCATACGCCAACAAGACCACCAACGTATAAAGTGGAACGCAGTAGGGTGCCAGAGCGACAAAAGCGTTGCTTCCTGAAAGTTCGACTTCCCCTCCCTTTCCCGACACGAAGATGGACTTTACTTTATACCCCGAAAGAAGGGCCGCCATCGCATGGGTCAGTTCATGGCCGAAAACGTAAGCCGTAATGGGTTTACGAAAAACGAGATGGAGAAGGAGGTAGGCGGCGACTCCTGCCAAAACGGGAACAACAATTTTCCCCTCATAAGGCAACGCCACTCCCAAGCGGATCAAACCAAACCAAACGCCCACAGCGGGAGCCAAAAGGACAAGCCCCAAAACGGGGTAGAGGGTTTCGAAAACCCGAGTGGGGGCAGATTTTCTCCGAAAGCGGGCGCGCTTCATCCGGCCGGAGCGCCGGGTTTCTCGTGTAAGTATTTGACAAATCGGTTCTCACGATCCACCAGAACGATCTTCGAACGCGGCGCCCGCAGAGCCATCGCAAAAGTCATAATGATCACTTGGTGACCCTTTTTAATCATGTGGCTCGCGGCGCCATTGGCACAGATATCCCCTGAGCCGCGATTGCCTTTTATGACATAGGTTTCCAGCCGAGCCCCGTTGGTGTTGTCTACGACCAAGACCTTTTCGTGTTCTTGAATATCCGACTTCTCCATCAAATCAGCATCGATCGTGAGGGACCCCACGTAGTCCACGTTGGCGTCTGTGACCGTGGCGTTATGGATTTTAGAACGAAGGAAAAACCTCATAGGGACGAGGAAACCTCACCCAGAACCACAGGAAGATCTGGGGCCAGGAAAGCTCTTAAGGTCTCGTGAGCTTTCCAAAATGACGCGCTGGGAACGGTGAGCCAGAACCCCTCCCGCACGGCACCGCGAATGCGTTTGTCGTCAAAGACACGAACCAAAACTCCTTTCTTCATAAGCAAATGAAATAGGAGGGCGGCTTCGTTCGGGTCGGGTGTTGAAAAAACGAGGCGACGATCTCCGGTCTCTCCTGGGGCAGGATCAAACATCTCACCAGGAACGGAAAGTCCTTGACGAAACACCTCTTCCCGCCAGACATGCTTGGCCACCGGCTCCAAGAGTCGGGCCTTGAGACCATCGTCTATTTTAAGGTGAGAAGAATAACGATGAGCATCACGAAAAGAAAAATAGGCTCGCTTTGCCGACGAGTCGGCCCCGATTAAATCAAAACGCGATTGGAGAACGTCTTGCTCCAATCGTAAATCCTCAGGCGTCAGCTTTCCCCGTTCCTGCAGTGAAAAAAGCCGTTCACTTTCTTTCAAATACTCGGCTTCCTGATGGCGCGTCCTCTCCGCTGGATTTCGCGCCCACTGAAGGTATCGTTCCCCATCCCGATACGACGCTTCGGCACGTGAACGAAAGTCGACCCAAATCGCACCGTAGACAAACACCACGGCCCAAAGCCCCCCGAACAGCCTTCCGAACCAGGAGGAGATACTTGAAAATAGGAAATGGGGGGAATGTTTTCTGAAGGGGGGCCGGGTCATTTCCCGTCAATCATCTTCTTTACGCTTTTCAGAAGATCTTCTGTAAGTACGGGTTTAACAAATACTTTCTTAACGTTGGGCGACGAATCCAATACTCGACGTGTGTCCCCCGCGTCCGCATAGGCACTGACAACAGCCACGGGGATAGACGCCGTGGCCTGATCTTCTTGCATATATTTCAGAATGGAGAGGCCATCCAAGCCAGGCAGCATGAGATCCAACAACACCGCCACGGGCTTCCGTGACCGAATCATTTCCAACCCTTTCTCCCCGTCCGGGGCCACGCAAACTTCGTAACCTTCTTGTTCCAGCGTGAGACTTAAAAATTCTGAAATCGCTTCGTCGTCTTCGACCACGAGGACAACGACGTCTTTCTTTTCATCCGGATCCGTCATGTGGGATCCGATTTATAAAGAAGAGTGCGCTTCACATCCGCAATGGCACCGGTGATATCAATTTCGCGAGGGCACGCTTCCATGCAATTAAAAACGGTTCGGCACTTCCAAACCCCGTCCCGCCCATTCAGGAGCGCTAAACGTTCCGCCCCCGCCCTGTCTCGATCATCAAAAATAAACCGATGGGCGTTCACAATGGCGGCGGGGCCCACATAGGTGGGGTCCGCCCAAAAAGATGGGCAGCTGGTTGTACACGCCCCGCAAAGAATACATTTCGTCGTATCATCGTAACGAGCCCGGGCCGTGGGGCTTTGCAACCGTTCTCCCTCAGTAACCGGCTCATCGTTCACCAGAAACGGTTTTAATGATTTGTATTTGGCGAAAAAAGGTTCCATGTCCACGATCATGTCTTTGATGACCCGAAACCCTTTCATGGGTTCAAGGGTGATCACGGGGGCCACATCCTGGACCAAAACTTTACACGCCAAGCGGTTTTTTCCATTGATCCGCATGGCGTCGGATCCACAAATCCCATGGGCACAAGAGCGCCGATAGGAAAACGATCCATCCCGCTTCCATTTCACTTCGTTCAATGCGTCCAAAACCCGATCCGTGGGGAGCACATCGACACTGTAGGACTCCCAATGGGCGGCCGTGTCCTTTTCAGGATCAAACCGAAGGATTTTTACCGTCACGTCCATTAGTATTTCCGCTCCTGTGGCTGAAATTTCGTGATCACGACGGGCTTGTATTTGAGTTCAACACCCGCATCTTTTCGGTAGGCCAGCGTGTGGGAAAGGAAATTTTTGTCGTCCCGCTTCGGATAATCCTCCCGGGCATGGGCCCCACGAGACTCTTTCCGCGCTAAAGCGCTGACCACGGTGCTGACCGCCAAATCCAATAAGTTTTCCAACTCCAAAGCTTCCAAAAGTTCCGTGTTAAATTCTTTTCCTTTATCGGAAACCCCCACCCCCTCGTAGCGAACGCGGAGAGCGGCAATCTTTTCTTGAACCCGCCTGAGTCCCTCTTCGTTCCGGTACACCCCGCAATCGTCCATCATGGCGGCCTGAAGTTCCGACCGGATATCGGCGGCGGACTCTGTGCCCGCCCGAGTCAACAACGTATCCATCCGTTGACGGATGTCTTTGGCGGGGTCAGCGAGGAGGGGAACATAATCGTTTTCAGCGGAAAATTTTGCCATGGCCAATCCGGACCGGCGACCAAAAACCAAAATATCCACCAAGGAATTCGTTCCCAGACGATTCGCCCCGTGAACAGACACACACGCCACCTCGCCCGCGGCATAGAAACCGGGCATGACCGTATTTTTTTCGTCCAAAACCACTTCTCCATTCGCGTTGGCGGGAACCCCCCCCATGGCGTAATGGGCGGTGGGTTGAACAGGAATCAAATCCTTGACGGGGTCTAACCCCATGTAGGTACGAACGAAATCCGTAATGTCAGGAAGTTTTTCTTCGATCTTTTCCTTGCCCAAATGCCGGAGATCCAAATGAACATAATCTTTTCCATCCACACCGTTTCCGGCACGAACTTCCTGGTGAATAAAGCGGGAAATCATGTCGCGGGGAGCGAGATCCAACATGGTGGGCGCGTAGCGTTCCATGAACCGCTCGCCCTTGCCGTTGAGGAGTTTTCCCCCTTCGCCTCGACACGCTTCTGAGAGAAGAATCCCCATTTTATAGATGCCTGTGGGATGGAACTGAAAGAATTCCATGTCTTCCAGGGGAATCCCACGGCGGTAGGCAATCGCCATTCCGTCACCGGTCAGAGCGTGGGCATTGGAGGTAATTTTAAACAAACGACCGGACCCGCCCGTCGCGAACAATACTGTTTTCGACTGGAAAATATGCAGTTCGCCGGTTCGCATCTCGTAGGCCACAACACCGGCACACCGCCCTTCACTGATAATGAGGTCCACCACATGAAACTCATCAAAAAAAGTGACCTCGTTTTTGACGCATTGCTGGTAAAGGGTTTGAAGGATCATGTGCCCGGTACGGTCAGCGGCAAAACAAGCTCTTTTAACAGGCCCTTTCCCATGGTCTTTGGTGTGACCCCCAAAAAATCGTTGGTCGATACGACCATCCGGGGTGCGATTGAAGGGCAGTCCTAAGTGTTCCAGTTCGATTACTGTATCGATCGCATCCCGGCAAAGGATTTCCGCGGCGTCCTGGTCCACCAAATAATCGCCGCCCTTCACCGTATCGAACATATGCCATTCGGGGCTATCGGGTTCCGTGTTCCCCAGAGCGGCGGAAACGCCCCCCTGGGCCGCGCCGGTGTGTGAACGTGTGGGATAAAGTTTAGATAAGACCGCGACCCCGGCGTTACGCTGGGATAAAGCAAGAGCCGCGTAAAGGCCGGCCCCCCCGGCTCCTACAATGAGGTTGTCAAAGCGATGTGTGTGTATTCGTTTCATGGGGAATATCCGCCGGGGAGGAAGGAGATTGAAAGGTAAAAACAATATAGAGACCGAGAAGAAGAAGCGCCAAACAAAGGACTCCGGAGAGGGCCACCGCGATGAGCCGCTTGAACCCTTTGAGATAATCATCAAAAACAACCCGGAGCCCATTGAACCCGTGGAGCAACGCCAAAATCAGTAGGAGTCCGTCATAGGTTCGCCAGAACGGAGTGACATAACGTGCTGCCACAAACGCAAAATTCACATGATCAATGCTGTTGACGAGATGCATGATCGTGAGGTGCCCCAAAGCCAAAAACAAAAGGACCACCCCACTGATACGCATAAAGAACCACGCGAAACGCTCAAACCCACCCGAAGGAACGGGACGTGTCCCCTGCGCCGAGAGAGAACTCATGGCCGAACCGCCTCCATCCAATGGGAAATCATGATCACGGTCACGGGAACCATCAATGCAAAAAACAGCCCCCAGGTCACTCGAGTCAACTTTCGATGGTGCCGCGTGGCCCCCGGCCAGAGGTCCACCAAGGTCACCCGAACTCCGTTAAGAGAGTGATAAAGAACGGAAGCAAAAAGGAATATTTCACTGATTCTGAAAAAAGGATGGCGATAAAGCGCCATAACCCGGTCAAAGAGCTCTGGCCCCCACCCAATCAAAGCGGTGTCCACAATATGAATGGCTAAAAAGAGGAGGACCCCCACCCCTGTGGCGCGGTGAAGCAGGTAAGACCAATGACCTGACCCACCGCGGTAACGCGCGACATCATAAACTTCGTTTAAGACCTTTTTCATCGGAGAGTGCGAGTTTACCAAGGACAGGAGAGCGTGTCAAGAAAAGAAGGGAAAAGAAAAATCACCTTAACCCCAATGCGGTTTAGATAAGCCTTTTTTCTGTCGATCATCGCGGATGCCCTTGATTCCGCGAGTAACCGCTCATCTTGATTTTGACGTGACGCGGGGAATGCCGATCCCCGCGTCGTGGCGGTAAGACCAATCGCCTGAGATCCACGCGCATCTGTTCCAGGCGCTTTGGCAAAGCTCCTGGCGTTTGCGTTATCGCCGACCAGTAAAAAAAGTCCCGGATCAGCCTTAGACAGAACACAAAACTGATTCGTCGCGGCGGCAATCCCAATTCTCGTTCCGCCATGTCCATTTCCCGTCGAACTAAGTTGTAGGCGATCGCCATCCCCCACAACTCTTGGCGAACTCCGTCCGGTGTTTGAGAGCGAATCGCCTCTTCCCGCTCCAACACATCCGTCTTCAGCTCGTCATACCCCAGCTCCAATTCCCACCGCTCATGATACAGCTTAACGATCTCTTGAGCCGGATACGCTTTATTGTCCAACAGAGACGTTAGGAGAGTCTGCGGCCGATACCCCTTACGCTCATACCGCACCGCCCGCGCCAAGAACGATTCCGGAAGGGATGGGTCTTTTCTCCGACGGCTACGGTCGATCGGCATCTCCACCAAATCGTCTCCCTTCCCCAACCGTTTGACCACCGTCCTGCGTAAATTCTTTCGGGCGCGCAACAACCAATGCCGATCTTCTCCCCGTTGTGTCAGCCCCCACAACTGCGCGTGTTCAATGGAATACCGATCCATGACTGTCAAAGAACGCTCTGGCACACGCTGAATTAGCGGCCACACTACCGTCCCTTCTCCGGTCCCAAAATCCGCAAAATCGAACGCCAGCCACTGATGGCTCCTCAATACCATTAACACCGCCACCCGCACCTGCGGATACCCCGCCGTGCTCCGACTCCCCGGCGGCAATCCGAATTTGGATCGATTTTCCACGCTGTCTGGAATTCGCAGTGTCGACCCATCCGCCCCCAGCACCATCAATCCCCGCCACCGATAACGCTCCCCGGACTCCTGCGCCCAGTGCTTCGCGGTGATCATAAACAGCGCTCGGACAGGGTCCACGCCCAGACTTTCGCGGGATTGGGGAATCGCCCCTTTGCTCAATGTCCCGGGCCGACCCTTCTTGTCCGGCATCACCAGATCCAAGTGGTGCGCCACATCCACCATCGGCCGATTTCGATACAACGACATCCCGATCAGCAGCCACACGACATCTTCTACCGTCATCTTCCGGGTGCGGACCTTCGCCGTCCCGCCACGCCTCAGCGCCTCACGCACCCACTCCACAGCCACCAAGGATTTCAATCCCTTAAATGAGGCTGGCAACGTCCCATCAGACAACGAGATCAGCGAGGATGTTAGTTTCAAAGAGCTCTCCGTAGAAACCGCTTAGTGTCGGCCGTTTAACTACGGAATTATTCTACAAATGATCGACGGAAAAAAGGCTTATCTAAACCGCATTGGGGTTAAGCTGAAATTCTTATAAAGACCATCTTTTTTAAAGCATCCTCAACTTTTTTTGAAAGGATAGAGTGCCAGGGAACAAACGTTATTCCGCGTGCTTTCAACGGTTGGATTTCATCCGTGAGGAGATGATCCTCGCTGATGCCCACCGCTGTTAGGGAAAATCCTTCATGGAGGCCCATTAAAGAGATACGGCCGTCCTTGAATACGTCCTTGTCTACTCCCCTCACCCGGACACGAAGTCGGCCCGACTTTTCGAACTTGGCATAGTCTGGGATGAAATCTTTGATGCGCGCCTCGACCCGATCCTTTTCAAGCGGAAAATCCACCAACAGCTCGATAGGAAATTCCCCGGAAGGGCTCTCTAAGTGAAGCGCCATTCCCAGGTTGAGAAGAGTTGCCGCCACCTCGGAAACGACTTTCCCACTGTCCGGGTCAAAAAGCGGTGATAGGTTTAGAACCAACCCGTTCCTTGATGCGAGAGTTCCTCCGATCAATCGCCCACGCCAAACAGCCGCCCGAACCGAATTGTAGGCCAACTGGAAAGCGGCCAACCGCGAACGCCTATTCCCTCCGTTTTGGAATAGCATCGTGACAAGACGCTGGGTGAACTTCCAATCCATAGGGGTGGCCCAGGGAAATTTCACCTCGTCGTAAAGCGCCGCGTGGGCTCCGGCTTGGGCAGCGGTCTCTTCCCCACGTTCTTCGTTGAAAAAGGTTGCATTGTAAGCGATCCGTTGATGAACCTCCGCTTTGGATCCCGAGGCCGCCCGCACCATGAGAGCCAAAGATTCATCACTTGCGAAGGAATCAGGGGCCCATGAAGAGGGCACTTCCATTCCACCCAACGTCCCCAGGTTTATTTCCATCAATGGCGGCATCCCTTCAAAGGGGTGAGGAGAAAGAGACATTAAAGACTCCCACAAAGCATGACGTTCTTCCGTTGAGAGATCATGATCAATTCGCGGTGCCATCGCGTTAGGTCTTCGCTGCCCCTGGTGAAAGATCATGCGAAAAAACTTGATTCGAACGTGGGAGAGGTCGGGAACATAGCTGTTCACTCCTCTTCGTACCCACGGGGGCACGTTGTTTTTAGCGAGCCAATCCAGGATTTTGTCCTTGTAGACCATTGCGATCAGGTAACCCATGCCCAGGAACGACAGAAGGATGGGTTCGAAGGTGAACCCGATGCCCAGACCCAAGAAACTGTTTGTTCTTGTCCAATCTCCTCGAGCCAACTCAACTATTTCTGGTTGAAGTTCCCCACGGAGGTGGAAACGAACTTTGTATTCACCATCATCATTGAAGTTTTGAGTGGTTAAAACATCAAACCGGGGATCCCGTTCATTTAAAGCATTTCCCCAACCCAGCGAGAGAGGAAGATCATAGAGAGGCCAAACGGTCCCTGCCTCAAGAATTTCCAAAGTTCCGGGAATAAAAATGTTCCTTTTCGCATGTTCAAAAACCCACGGGTTCAAAACGTTTCGGAATTCCAATGGAACCGCCCCCCCGTGGTCATTTGTTTTTGGGAACAAGATCCGGGCGGCCAACTTGGCAGAGGAGAGAAGAGCGGCAGACCCATATCCCCTTCCTCGGTTTTGAACAGGCGAATGATTGATTTGGATTTTTTTTTGGAGGACAACATCCGTGTTAACTTCGACGCTCATCTTTCCAACGACTTCACGCCCGGAAAAAACCAAAAACTCATCTGGGTCCCGTGGGTTTCTCGCTTCAACTATTTCCACAACCGGGGAATCGACCAAACGGACCCCTTCTTTTTCTTGAAGCGAATCCATGGGGGGCCAGAGAATTTCGCACACTTTCATAGAAAGAGATCCGCTCACATCAACCGTTTGATGCGGGGTCCCTAATACACGATCGATGGTTTCTTCACTGAAAGGATCCACTCGGTCACCCCAACGCGAGTTCGTGACCGACCGATCAAATCGGTGAGGTGCCACCCTAAGGGATTCTGGTTCAAAAAGAGTTTTGGCCGCTTCCACCACACCCCTATCGCCCGTGTCCCGAATCAACAGTCGCCCAACCCCTCCCTCGAAAAGTCCAATACGGCCGATTTCCATTAGTAGCCTAAGTGCCGTGACTTTCCCTCCGGAATGGATTTCCGTATGGGCTATTGTCATTTCACCCCGTTTGCCAAAGAACCGAGCGCGGGCCAGCTCCACCCCACCGTCGCCCAGCATGAGGAGCGTTTTCCCGATTTCATCATTGACAATGGTAAATGAATTCTCTTCCAGACGGTTGAATAGGCGCTCCACTGTTTTCTGCTCTGCAAATCGTATCCGTTGCTCCAACAGCAGGTCCCGTTCCGCGGCACCCACTATTTCCGGGAGAGTTACCCCACGCATGTTAAAATGGATGGAGTATTTCCCCCTATTCAAACCTTTGACATCGATGTTTTCCTCCCCCACCAAATGGTCAAATTCTCGGGTCCCCTCCTTAACGGGGTTCTCCCAGCCTTCAATAGGCTCAAAATTTTCATCAGAAGATCTTGTCCCAACGGGAACAATTTCCATTGTCCCGCTCACAAACAAACCCGATCGAATAGCGTAAGAACCTGGGTTAGCCAGGTTCCTTCCCTCAAATGAAATGGGATCCCCCATTTCATTTCGGAATGGATGCAGACTCAAAGAGGCTTGCTTCGCCAGCGCCGCGTATATGGCTTTGCCAACCCCTTGCCCTCTCCAATTCGGGAAGACTAAAATATCCCTCAGCGAAACGCCCTTCGGCGTTTTTGAAAAGATCACCGTTCCGACTTGATTCCCGTTTATGTGGACATCGTGGAGATCCCGGAGATCGTTATCGCGTACACCCAAATGCGCGTATTCTCTGATTCGCATCCTATCCCGCGTGGGAAAGAATTCGACTTTTGGGTCCCGGCCCCGCCCCTCTTTGCTTTCGACCGCTGGAAGATCTTCAATGGGCCAAAACTCCTTTCTCGCAGAGAGCGAAAAAGATCCTCTTATATCGGTGGGATCAGACCCAACCATTAAGGATGAAAATTCCGGGGAGGCAACGTCCACCGCATCGGGCCACTGGACATGGGAAGTATTTCGGCCAAACATTTTAGGAGCCACGGATAGGGTGTTTTGATCAAACAGGCGCTGAGCGGCTTGTTTCACACGCGGGTCGGTCACCCCACCGAGAAAAAGAATCCCCTGCCCTTTCATCACCAGGAATTCTTTGGCCACTCCCCTCAAGAGGTCTTCGGAAAACGTGTTTTTTCCAGGTTTAATGACCACCTGGTGAAGAACAACCTCCCCCCTCTTCCCATCCACGATGGCACGCCCCACTTCCTGTCCAGAAGGATCGAAGAGGGTGAGCTGAACCGTAAGCCCAAGGGGAGAAACCTGGACCCGAGCGCTCTCTTTCGAAAGGCCAGGTCGATGGACCGAATGATCCTCGGATTTGGCAATACCCCGCACTAAATCCGCAATTCCTAGGAGGAGAGGAATTTCTCCCCCATCGGACCTCGGAGAATCCCAAGAATAACCGTCAGGGATCATGTTCATTCCCCTGAGCCAATGAATAGGAATGAGGATGGAAAGCAAACGTCTCATCCCATGATTCATTTCCGTTAATGAGCCAAGGCCGGACGGGGCAAAAATTGATCCCCCATTCAAAAAAGTTTGACGGACGAGGAGGAAGGTACTTCGAACACGAAGTTCCCATGGGGCCCATAGGACCGAGACAAAGGAGGCGACGTTTTCTGGAGGGGCGTTTACGTAGACAAGGACAGAATCCCCGTTCGGTAAAGATAAAATTTGTTTTTTGTCGAACGCCTTCCCTTTATCCGTCGCATCGATCAAACCCCTGCGTCCGACAAGAAACCCGATCGAAGTCCCTTGAAAAACGACTTCAAGTCGAACCAGCCCATCCCCATCGCGAGACATTGAATCCACCTCGAACCCTTGATCCTCCAACCAAGCATTGAGGTCCCCCTCCCATTCCCCAGGAAGCAGTCCCACCATGGCGACCGCGCTCGACGGCCCACCCACCAGCCTTTTGCTCTGGTCCGCATCGTTGAGCAGGAGTTCCGAAGGAAGACTTATGGGTTTCCCCGCAAAGAGCTGATCAAAGGGGAGGGGATCCCGAGCGAAGACGTCCAGGGGTTTGCCTTCGACCTTCTCAAGGCGGGGGGTTACAGTAACGGTTGAAAACCCTTTCTTATGGAGTTCGGATTGGATTCCCGGGGTGTGAAACCCCCCTGTCACCAGAACGGATGGGTTCCCCTTTTCAAATGGCACGTGGGACACAAAGTTTTTGACCAAGGCACCATCCCTTTCCATGGCCAGCCGGCAAAAATCCTCATGGGGCCGAATGAAAGAGGCCAACCCACCTGCGGGTTCTTGAAAATCAAAATACAACACCAGTCGTGCCGGGAGAGAAACAATGGAGGACTTCCTTTTTCCATACATCGCCCAAGATTCCGGGGACATTTCGTTTTCCAACAATTGACGAAGAAGGGAAACGTCTCGATCAATTTCAAGGAGGGTCTTCTCTTCATCCGACTGAGCGAGATGGGACCCCACGTCCACTTCCCAGGCCATCAGTTCATCCAAAAGTTCTGCACGGTGGATCCCCTGAACAAATCCCACAAACGAAATATAATCGGAAAAAATCGGGTAGGATGCCAAAGCGATATCTTTTCTCGCACAGAGGGTTCGTAAAGTCTCGAAAAAATCACCGTTAATTGTTTTCCCCGCACGGTATTCCACGGCACGAGAGAGGAGAAGGTCCAGCTCCTTTGAATGGAGTTCCCGGGACAACCGAGCCATAAGATTCCCCCGGTCCGTTTCGATTTTTTCAAAATCCAAACGATTCTCCCATTCGATGGCCTTAAGGAAACGTCTCACTTGAGGAACGGGTTTCTTATTGACACCTGGAAAACCGGCAAGGTGTCGGGCAAAATTCCCCAAACTTTCACGTCCATCCCAATAGGCTCCCCTATGAGAATCAAAAGATTTTAGTGGTTCGGAATAGAGTTCGGTTTTTTTAATTTCGAGATTAGAGGTAAGCGCGCGAAGAAACTCATCAACGGCCGGGCGGCGAGAAACGCATTCTTTCGCGGCAGCCACGTTCGCCTGATACAGGGTGGGAGTTTCCACTCCCACCAACGTGAGAGGATTCGAAGCGGTTAACCCGGCCCATTCCGCGCCGCTCAGGTATCCCGAAACACGAAGGGCCTCGGCCACAAGAGAAACAGAGGGAGGAGAAGGGTGTCGGGAATAGGCCTCTAAGTCGATCGGTCCCCAGGCACCCTCAAGACCAACGAAGGCAACGCCACGGGCAGCCAACGCATTGAGGAGACCGCCAATGTTTCTTTGGGCACCCTCATTGCCATGGACATCTTGCAGGAGGAACACCACCGGCGCCCCCCGGCGCCCCACATGAACCGCCCCTATTGCCCCGAAGGGCAACACCGCTGACGCCACGTCAAACGAAAGGGCGAGGTCCTTAAAATTCGACGGGGGCTGGGAGGTTGTTGATCCCCCGCCGAAAAATTTATTCTCCCGGGACAACAGGCCGGGAGTGGTCGGAAGAAGTCGCGCAAAACGCGGGGACCGTGTGACCGCGGCGCGCCGTTCCTCCCAGAGGCTTTTTTCGACGGCGTAGGTCGCCACAACATTCGTGAGGAGGAGGGTTGCGGCGACCGCCATCCCAACCACACGTCGAAAGCGAAGCATCGTGTCTTTAGTATAATGATCGCGACGAAAGCCTATCTTAAGAAGTTGTAAATTTCTTGTAACATTATTTTTTAAAAGGAGGCTCCATTGCAAACACATGAAATTGTTATCGGAAACAAAAAGGGCGAAGGAATAGAAATCCCGTTGCCAGGCGCTCCCCTCGTCTTGGCCAAGGGGTCCCTAGGGTTTGTGATGTGCGGATATCTGGACCTCCACACGGCCGACAAAGTCAAGGCGCCCGCCGCCATCGTCCGAGGGGTGAAAACCGTGGATGAACTTTTGGCGGCGCCTGTGGTGGCGGTCAGTGCCGCCGCAACGGATCGAGGCGTCAAACCCGGCATGACGGGGTATGAAGCCCTGGAACTCTTTTTATAAAAAATGACAACAGGACCCCTTCTTCTTGAACGACTGTCCCTCGGTGGTGACGCGGTGGCTCGTCTCCCGAGCGCAGAACCGGGCCGATCGGGCCCGGTGGTTTTTGTCCCCTACGGTGCACCAGGGGACCGGGTCACGCTCTCTTCCTTCAAAAAAGAAAATTCCTATGGGCGAGGCTGGATCGGGACCCTTGAAGCCCCTTCCCCCCAGAGAACCCAACCCCGATGCTCTCTTTTCTTTCAACCCGGACAGTTATCTCATCAGGTTTGCGGTGGATGTGATTGGCAACATTTAAGTTACACCACCCAAGGAGAAGCCAAACGTACCCTGCTCATTGAAACTCTTCAGCGTATTGGAAAAATTGCTCGTCCCCATGTGGAAGAAACCATTTTAGCTCCGGAATCCCATGGGAGATGGCGGTATCGCAACAAGGGGTTGGTTCCTTTTTCCCGAAACACTGAGGGGGAAATCGTTGCCGGTTTCTACGCACCGGGTTCCCACACCGTGGTTCCCCTGCAGGAGTGCCTGGTTCAAAAGGAACGATTTGACCTTGTGGTTCGGGCCGCACGGGAATGGTTTTCCGAACGGGACGCCTCCCTCTATGACGGGTCCACGGAAACAGGGTGGTTAAGGCATCTGATGGTTCGCACCGCTTCGAGCGGGGAAACATTGGTGGCCCCCGTGACAACATCAGGCCCGGGCCTGGACATGGAAGCTTTTGTTCAGGACCTCCGTAAATCCTGCTCCTTTGTCTCCAGCGTTTACCAGAACATCAATGACCGACCCGGAAACGTTGTGCTGGGCCCCCGATGGAAACATTGGGGGGGCAAACCCCATCTCGAAGAAATTCTTTTGGGTCTTCGGTTCCGCTTGTCTCCGGGAGCCTTTTTTCAAGTCAACACGACGATGGCCGAAAAACTTTATTCTGTTGCCATGGACATGGCGGCCGTGGGCCCCACCGATGTGGTCTGGGAACTGTATGCCGGGGTCGGCGCCATGGGACAACTCTGTGCCCGCAAAGCCAAACTCGTGTGGGCCGTGGAAGAAAACACCCAAGCCGTTCGAGACGGCATTGAAAGTTTGGGGTTGAACAAGATCCGCAATATGAGATTTCGCCAGGGACGATGCGAATTGGTTCTGGCACGTTCTCTGCTCAAAGACCGACCCACCGTTGTCTTATTGGACCCCCCCCGGGCCGGCTGTGAAAAGTCCGTCTTGAAGTCTATTATGAGGGGGAACCCCTTTCGGGTGGTGTATGTGTCCTGTGACCCCGGAACACTCGCCCGAGACGCCCAATATTTATCAACGGGAGGATTCCATTTAAAACGATCGGTTCCCGTGGACCTTTTCCCGCAAACCGCCCATATCGAAAGCGTTAACCTTTTCGAGCGCCCGACTTCGTGACAGATATCGCCCGTGCCATCGGCCCGCTCCCTGGGGGAGCGGAGGCCTGGT
Source organism: Elusimicrobiota bacterium (assembly GCA_016788905.1). Lineage (NCBI taxonomy): Bacteria > Pseudomonadati > Elusimicrobiota > Elusimicrobiota bacterium. The sequence goes on along the minus strand of JAEURZ010000008.1, from coordinate 42,357 downwards.
GGATCCTCCAAAACGCCGAGGGCCGTTGGTTGGTGGTCACAGCCACAGAGGAAACAGCCGGGACACTCTTTGACGATTTCCAAGCCCTCGAACGTTGGCGCTCCCCCCAAACCCCCACACGAGCCTCGTTTTTTTCAGAAGATGATGAGGAACGGCTCACCGCGCTATCCCTCTGGGCTGGAGGGAGAACTCAGGTATTGTTCGCCCCTCGAAATTCTCTCGAAATATTCCTCCCCCCTCCCGATGATTTTTCCGCGAGCCATCGCACACTGAGGTTGGGACATCGACTCAATCGGGAGGATTTTTTTGCCCATTTGTTAACCCATGGCTACGAACGGGTGGACACAGTGGAACGCCCGGGAGAAGTTGCCGTTCGAGGAGAAGTTTTAGATCTCTGGTCCCCGGGAGGGGAAAGCCCCCTGCGAACCCTTTGGCCTTTTGACCAAATCGAATCGATCCGAAAAATAAACGTGGCCACCCAACGATCCACAGACTTGATCGAAGAAACGGAAGTTCGTCCTGGCCGTCTCTTAAAAAGAGCAAACCCTCAGCAGTGTTCAACCCTCTTGGATTACCTGGGCCCCGAAGGAACCCTATTCGAATCCAACCCGCCCACTCTTTCACCTGTAGCGGGGTCCGGTACACGTTTCATTCACGACCCTTTATCCACGCCCCCCCATCCACTCCCGTATAGATCTCCTCCCCCCTTCGCTGGGCACATGAATCTGTTGGCCAAGGAAGTCGTCACGTGGGTCAAAGAAGGATGGAAAATATCCATCTTTTGTCATAACCCCGGCGAACAGGAACGGATGGAAGAAATCTTAATGGAGCAAGACCGTTCCCTTGCGCGCGCTTTTGAGGAGGCGAAAATTGACCTTCCGATCGGGCCCCTGACTCATGGATTTTTAGACACAGAGAATCGATTGGCGGTTTTGGCAAACGGGGAACTCTTTGGTCGCATACGACGCCGATTGCGCCTGCCAAAATTCACGGGTGGCACCCCCCTGGGCGCGGTAGCGGAATTACGCAAAGGCGACTACGTGGTGCACGAACAGTTTGGGATCGGGCGGTATATGGCCCTGGAACGTAAGACCGCGGGAAACATGGAAGCGGACTATCTTCGATTGGAATACAAAAATGGGGATCGGGTCTTTGTCCCGCTCTTCGATTTCCGTCATGTTCGAAAGTTCGTCGGGACCGAAGGAAAACGTCCGATTCTTTCATCTCTCGACACGGGTGCCTGGGACCGAACCCGGGAGGATGTGGAAAAAGCCGTGGCCGAACTGGCCCGGGAACTCTTGGCCCGGGCCGCCCGAAGGTCGCAAACCCAGGGATTTTCCTTCTCCGGAGACACCCATATGGAACAGGAATTTGGCTCATCGTTTCTTTACGAGTTGACGCCCGACCAGGCCCGGGCCATAGAAGAAACCCGGCAGGATATGATGAACCCGATCCCCATGGATCGGGTGGTCTGCGGCGATGTGGGGTATGGAAAAACCGAGGTGGCCATGCGCGCCGCGTTCAAAGCCGTGACCGCGGGCAAACAGGTGGCCGTGCTTGTGCCCACCACTATTTTGGCGGAACAACACGGCCGAAATTTCCGGGACCGGTTCGCGGATTATCCCGTTAGAGTGGCGGTCCTCTCTCGTTTCGGAAAACCCGCCGACCAAAAGGTCTCCCTTCAAGACGTCCAACGGGGCGTTGTTGACATCGTGATCGGCACCCATCGACTCCTCTCTGCCGATGTGGCATTTAAGGACTTGGGCCTGGTCATTATCGACGAAGAACACCGGTTCGGGGTTAAACAAAAAGAACGCATCCGAGCGTTCCGAGACGTGGTGGACGTCCTGGCCCTCTCCGCCACTCCCATCCCTCGAACCATGGGCCAGGCGTTGGGAGGACTGAAAGGCCTTTCCGTTATTGAATCCCCACCCGAGGGTCGGTTACCCATTGGCACCCATGTGGGCCCTTTCGACCAGAAGGTGGTGGTGTCCGCGGTGGAACAGGAGTTACGTCGTGGAGGTCAAGTGTTCTACGTTCACAACCGCGTCAAATCCATTGAAAAACGACGCCAATGGTTAATCGACACTCTCCAGGACCACGGACTTACCGCCAAAATCGCCTTGGCCCACGGACAGATGTCCGGCCCGGAACTTGAAAAAATCATGTGGGATTTCTTGCATCGGAAATACGATATCCTTTTGGCGACCAGCATCATCGAATCGGGTCTCGATATCCCGACGGTGAATACCTTGGTCGTGGAAGAAGCCGAAGATTTCGGCTTGGCTCAGCTTTATCAACTCCGTGGAAGAGTCGGGCGTGATCGCGTCAAAGCCTATTGCCTCCTCTTCTATTCGGAAGATGTCACTCTCACGGAAGAGGCCCAAAAACGGCTGGCCGCCCTGAAAGAGTTTGCTTCCCTGGGGTCCGGCTTCAAACTTGCCATGCGCGATCTGGAAATACGCGGCGCAGGGAATTTACTGGGGCCCGAACAACATGGCTATGTGAACGCCGTTGGGTTAGACCTCTATGGACAACTGCTCACGGAAGAAATAGAACAACAAAAAACGGGGGGATCCCCCTCGCGCGAAAAAAACAAGCCCGACACAACGATTGACATTCCTCTTTCGGCGTACCTCCCTGAAACGTACCTCCCCTCGGAATCGGACCGGGTCCTTTTTTACAAACGACTCCTTGACGCTCCAGAAGACAACCTAGAAACACTCGCCACCGAATTGGAAGACCGCTGCGGACGACTCCCGGAACCCGCAAAACGGCTCTTTGACGTGGCCCGGCTTCGACACGCGGCCCGCGCCCGAAACGTGATGCACATCGGGCTTGAAAAAGAGGGGTTGGAGCTCCGGTTTGCGGAAAACGCCGCGTTGACACCCGACACCCTCACACGTCTCACAGACCACTACGGGAATCGTTTCTCATTTTTGCCCGGCCCGCCGTTCGGCATGAGATTCGAAGAACCGCTCCCCACAGACCTTGTGGTTTGGACCACGACCTTCCTCGCCACCCTGGACACGGGAAGAGAAGAAGGATAAAATGCGGTCCATGCGCGCGCGTTACTTTATCGTCATCCCCCTCCTCGTGGGATTGGCCTGTAAAAAAAGCGACCCCGTTTTAGCTCAAGTCGGGTCCCGTTCCGTAACGGCCTCGGATTTTTTAAAAGAGGTGGCTGGAGTTCCATTCACAAGCCAGGCCTACCTCCAGTCGCCCTCAGGACGGAAAGAGCTTTTGGAACTCTTGGTTCGCCGCAAGATCATCCTTGAAGAAACAGAGTCCCGACCGCCCTCCCCAGAGACGAAAGAACTTCTAAAAAAGCTCACAACCCTTTTTAAAGAAAAACAAAAAGAGCTCCGTCAGAGTTTTGGGGAAGAAAAGGAACGTCTTCTGGTGAGCCAGTACACCAAGACGCTAAAAGAAGGGCCTCTCAAGGTGACCGAAGACGAGGTTCATGCCTTCTGGGAGAAAGGAGTTGAAGTTCAAGCCGCCCACATCTTGGTGAGCGATCGGACACTCGCCGAATCCCTTCTTAAAAAGATTTCCGGAGGAGAAAAGTTTGATGTTCTGGCCAAAAATCATTCAGAAGACCCCGCCTCGGCCGCCAAAGGAGGGGACGCGGGCTACCTCTTGCCGGGCTCCCTGGTCCCAGAGTTTGAAAACGCCCTTTTTCAGATGAGCAAAGGGGAAACATCCGGTATTGTGGTTTCGCCCTACGGGTTTCACCTCATTCGACGCGGGAACGATCGAGCTCTTTCTGCCCAACCTTTTAACGATGAACTTAAAACCAGGCTCCGCCAAACTCTCGAAAGCCAAAAACTACAAGCGTGGTTTGAATCCATTCGCCAAAGACATCCCGCCAAAATCAATAACGAAGCGCTCAGCGACATCGTGTTTCCCGCCCCTCCAATGGAGATCGAAACGCCGTAATCAAACAATATGGTATAGTCTTAAAAACGTTCCTACAGGAGGTTTTTCCCTTGAAACACATCGTCCTTTCCTTGGCACTCGTTTTCGCCGTCGCGGGTTCGCTTCCCGCCGCAAAATTAACCAATCGCCCCGTCGCCATTGTCAATGGGGAAGCTATTCTCCTGTCCGAATTCCAAAAGAATTGGGAGGCCTTCCAAGCTCAACAAGAAGAGGGAAACCCCGAAGGAATGACCAACGAACTCAAAACCGAGGCACGCCAAAAGCTTTTCGACCAAATGATTGACGACAAAGTTCTTCAAGCGGAAGCTAAAAAACGCAAGATCCGGGTGCCCCAGCGTGATTTAGAAAACGGCATTTTGCAGGTGAAAGCACGTTTTTTACCCGAGTCCGGTCGACGAGACCTGCAAACCATTGTTCGGAGACAGATGGCCGCCGCTGGGGCGAACACCGATGCCTCACCAGACTTAGGTGCCGCCTGGAAAGAATTGACCGCTTCGAACCCCACCGCCATCAAGGAATCCGAAACCGCTTTCAAAAAAGAGCTCGCCAAAGAAGGGTTGGATGAAAAGAAATTCAATGACCGAATCAAGGAGCAACTGAGAGTCGTCCAACTGTCCTCCGATATCGTTCGAGAAAAGGTGAAACCGCCAACGGACAAACAGATCAAAAAACTCTTTGACCAATTGAACGATAAGCTCGCGGGGAAAACCGTTTCAGGGCTTTCTGAGGAATCCACCCGTGATTTAGACTCCATGGCGAAATATTTTTCCCGCCAAATTTCCGAGCAGGTTCGTGCCCGTCACATTCTGATGGGGATCGCGGACGAGAACGGACAGCCGACCAATTGGGATAAGGTTTCATCATCGGACAAAGCTAAAATTCGTAAAGAAGTGGAGTCCCTTCTGAAACAAATTAAAGGCGGCGCGGATTTCGCCGTGTTGGCAGAGAAAAACTCAATCGACAAAGGCTCCGCTGTGAATGGCGGTGATCTGGGTTTTTTTGCTCGAGGTCAAATGGTTCCTCCTTTCGAAAAGGCGGCCTTTTCCCTGGGAGAAGGGCAAGTTTCAGGCATTGTTGAAACAAAGTTTGGACTTCATGTCATCAAAGTTATTGAAAAGAAAACCGCAACCAAACTTCGTTTTGATCAGGCGGAAAATGATCTACGGGAATATCTTTTCCGATCCGCACAACAAGATGCGTTTGAGGATTTTGTCTCCGACCTCCGAAAAGGTTCTGATATAAAAATCCTTATATCGCGCGAGGAAATCGCTGGCTTATAAGTCACCGTCATCCATGACCCATCCGTTTTTGGCCATCACCAGCGGGGATCCCGCGGGATGCGGTCCTTGGGTGGCGGTGCACGCCGCCCAGGACAAACGAGTTTCTCAAAGAGCGAAAGTTATCGTGGTGGGCGACGCTTGGGTTTTTCATAAACATGTCAGAATTCCCGGGTTAAGAATTCGCCCCATCACCGACCTGAAGGACTATTCCGAAAGCCCTCTCACATTAAACATTTTGCACGTGCCCCATCCGAACATCCGTAGGTTATCCTTGGGGCACCCTCAAAAACTAAGCGGGGAATCCGCCGCTTTAGCGATTCGGACCGCTGTGAGTCTGGCCCTATCCGAGCGGGTCGCCGGTGTGGTGACGGGCCCCGTTTCCAAGGAATCTTTGAAGGCCGCGGGACTCCCATTCCCTGGACACACGGAGATGCTGGCGGCATTGTCCGGGACCCCATCTGTAGAAATGGTCATGCGCGCTGGCCCGTTAATAACACTGTTGGTTACCCGCCATCTTCCATTGAAATCAGTCCCTGGCGCCCTATCGGTTCAAGGAATTGTCGATTCCGTTACACGAACAAATCAGTGGGCTCAACAGGTGCTGGGATTAATACGCCCGACATGGGGTGTGTGCGGACTAAATCCACACGCCGGAGACAAAGGACTCTTGGGAGAAGAAGAGCAGCGTATTGTGACACCCGCCGTGAAGATACTGCGACGAAAAGGGCTCCGTGTCCAGGGCCCACTCCCGGCCGATAGCGCCTGGGCGAAACACCGGGCCGGGGACTTTAATCTCATCGCCTCCCTGTATCATGATCAGGGGATGATCCCACTCAAAGTGGCTTCCCCGCGAGAGGTGATTAACGTGACCGTGGGATTGCCTTTTGTTCGCACATCCCCTGGACATGGAACCGCCTTTGATTTGGCCAGACAGCGTCCCCCGTATCGACACATCGACCCAGAACCCACCGTGCAGGCTTGCCTCGCTGCTCTTGAATACTCATCAAGAAGGAAAAACAAACCTTGAAATCCTCTCTTGTTTTCGTTGGCTTATTTTTCTTATTTCCCTCTGTCTTTCTTTGGGGAGAAGATCGTTCCCCTATTCTTTTTGATCTTCAAGCGGGGGTGGGATCTGTTTTTTCACCCGCGGGCCTTTCGGAACTGTTCGGAAAAACAGGAATGCTTGGCGGACGGCTGGGGCACCGACTTTCGGATTACTGGACCATTGGAGGGCAGTATGCCTCTTACAGAGTGACATCAACAACATCTTCCGAAAACGACCTTACTCTTGCACCCATCACAGGATGGGTGCAACGGGATTTTCCCTGGACACGACTTTACACCCCTTATCTCCTGGCGGACCTTGGAATGAGCCGAAACAAGCGAACGGACCTCTCCCATCAAAAATCCCAAACAGGCTGGACCGCCGGTTTTTTTCTAGGAATTCGCCTCAAGATCTCTGATATGCAGGATCTCGCCCTTGAGGTGGGGGTCCGACAGTTTGCCCGCGTACGCCAAAACAATCAAGACATGCGGACATTCAATGGGGCGGTAAGCCTACGTTTTTTTCTCCCCCAAAGTTGGGTTCCCTTAAAACCTGAGGTTGATATTTCAGACGCTGACCTGGAAATTCCACTTCTCGCTAATGAGGAGGAGGTCGAAATTGATCCCACGCTTCTTGCCGAGGAAGAGCTGGATCGTTTGCAGAACTCTATTGATTCGGGTCGAATCGCTCCGATCACTTTCGACCCGGGGAGCGCGATACTTCAAACCCCCTCCCTTGAAACCTTGGACGCCCTCGGGGCTATTCTAAGGCGCTATCCTGAAACACGCGTCCGGATCTATGGGTTTATCGAAGAGTCATACACAGGGACCGCTCGCGAGGCGCTAGCCAGCGCCCGGGCTCAGGTTGTTGGGACATACGTTGTTCGCAATTTCTATTTAAACGAAATCCGTTTGGTTTTCATGGGAGAAAAACCGCCCGCCGGATCATCCCGTAGAATAACATTCGAACCCATCCCCACCCGTTGAACTCCTTTCATTAAAGTTGCACAATATTTCTGATGTGATAGTCCCGTATCCTAACGGGAAAAAATTGTCCTTATATCGGAGGCAGTCCAATGTTGAATAAACGCTCTATATTTTTATCCATGTTGTCCGCCGGTGTCTTGGTGGCCGGATGCGCAAAACCACCCACGATGGAAATGGCGGATGCTGAAAATGCAATCCAAGCAGCAGACCTAGCGGGAGCCGCTGAATACGCACAGGCCGAATGGAACGAGGCGAAAAATGCTCTTTCCGATGCACGGGCAAAATTAGCTTCCAAAGACTACAAGGCCGCGCTGGCGGGAGCCTTGGACGCTCGACATAAAGCCGAAACAGCCGAGTCTGTTGTTGCGTCTAGAAAGGAGGCCGCAAAAGCTGCCGCCATGGAAATTGTTACCCATGTGGAAGAAAAGATTAATTCCTTAAAAGCCAAACTCCCCAAAGCAAGTGGAAACATTAAATCTTCTCTCCAAAACATTGAAACGGAATGGACGAAAGTCATGGAAGAATTCATGAACGGAAACTATTCCAAGGTGTCTGAATCCGCTTCTGGGATTATCAACCGCGTCGAACAATTGGCAAAGAGTGCGACGACCCCTGTAAAGACAACAATTAAACCAGCCGCACCGAAAAAAGACCCAAAAAAGAAATAGGTGGATTTTTTTAATGCCAAAGGCCCGGGGGAAACCCCGGGCCTTTTTTTTGCCGACAAAAAACCCCACTCGCCTGGGAAGTTCTTTCGCTAGGGGTTTTTATTGACCAACAACTTCCTTTGAAACCCCCTAATCGAGAAACGAAACCCATGAGCCAGACATTGACCCTCCGTCGGGCGAAATGGTATATTTGTTCCCTAGGACTTCATATGACCTTCAATAAACTCATCTTCTCTACGTTTATATTTTGTTTTTTCGTCCCTCTTTCGATGGTGAGGGGGGAGGAACTTTCTGAGCCAGCGGTCCCCCTTCCTGCAGGAGGATTATCGGAAGAGGAATCTTTACTTAAACTGGCCCGGACATCGCTTTCATCTGGCCATGTTAAAACCGCTCGACAAACCCTCAAAATATTTTTGCGCGGTCATAAAAATTCGCCTGAAGGATGGACCCTCCTGGGAGAAACCTATTTGAAAACAGGCTCCTTCGGAAAAGCGAGGCGCCGATTTAATAAAGCCATTAAATTTGATCCTCATTATTCTCCGGCTTATATGGGACGTGGAAAAATTTTTGAACTTAAAAATCGCTGGGACGAAGCCGCCAACGAATATCGAGCTGCCCGACTCTGCGATTCGGGCAACCCGGCGGCACAGATCGCCCTTGAACAATTGGCCGCCCGAACGGCCTCAATGGAGTGAAGCGAACAATTTCCGAAGTCCGGACACCGCGCGGGTGGTGGAATTGGCAGACACGTAAGCCTCAGGAGCTTATGGGCGCAAGCCTGTGCAGGTTCAAATCCTGTCCCGCGCAGTGTCCGGAATGGGGGATGGTTTTGTGAAAGTGGTTGCTCGAAACCGTCGAGCGTTCCACAAATACCACATTTTGGAATCGTTTGACGGCGGCCTAACTCTTACGGGGCCTGAAGTAAAATCCCTCCGAGCGGGAGACGCCAGCCTGGATGACGGCTTTGGTCGCTTGGATCGAGGCGAGGTCTTTCTTTGGAACGTTCACATTGCCCCCTACAAACAAGGGTCGCTGCATGTGGAACAACTTCCGACCCGGCGACGTAAAATTCTTCTTCACAAGGCTGAAATTAAACGCCTGATTGGGAAAATGACGATAAAAGGGTTAACGCTGATTCCGTTGGAGATATATTTTGGGGACTCCGGATACGCCAAGGTTAAACTAGGACTTGCCAAGGGGAAAAATGCCCCTGATCAACGGGAAGACATGAAACGGAAGGACCTGGATCGGGAACTTCGGCGAGACTTCTCTGGTCGACGAAAAATTTAGGTGTTCTAGAATATCGGGGGACCAGCGGAGGGATGGCCGAGTGGTTGAAGGCGCCGCTCTCGAAAAGCGGTAGGGGTTTACGCCCCTCGTGAGTTCAAATCTCACTCCCTCCGCTGGTTCCCCAATTCCCCGAGACTTGACAAAAGGATGAACGGGGTGTAAATAGAGAAGGCCATGGTGCTTTTTCCAAAAACCAGATGTCCCAGTTGTGAAGGGCCCGTCACTTTCTTTGAAGTTATGAGTATCGCCACACCCTTTCAATCCATTGACTGTTCCACCTGCGGAGAAATGCTCTTTTTAAGAAATCGGGGAGATTTTTTTATTCTCTCACTTCTCTTGGGGGTGTTTGTTTTTTTATTGGCCGTCTACATCTTAGTCGAAGGAATCCTGTCCCCCCTGTCGACTTACCTTTTAGGATTTTGTTTTTTGGTTGGAGCGGAACTTTTTTTTACACGGCGGATTGTCACCAAGAACGCACTGGTCATTCGCCGAAACGAAAAAATCTAAAAACAAGACGCCCGACCCGCCCGTCTTCGTTCATCGAAAGAGAGAAACTCACTCAGTTGCGGACGACCGTTTTACCCTGAGAATTTAACCACCGGACATAATCGGTAATTCCTTCTTCCGGGCTAAACACGGACTTCCAACCGAGAACCTTTTCCCCATGAAACGTGTCGGCGCAGGTCGCGTCTTGGTAGAACCCGTAAGGGTTCTCAATATACGTTGTCGGGCGGGAAACCCCTAAGGCCTCATTTAAAACAGCAATCACTTGATTGAAACTAGTTCCTTTGCCGGTTCCCACATTGAACACACCATTTCCTGAAAAACCAAACGCCTTCCAGTTGGCTTCCACCACATCCTTCACATAAATAAAATCTCGGTATTGATCTCCCCACTTAAACACCTTGGGGGAACGTCCCTCCGCGATTTGCCGATAGAGCTGATAGATCATGCTCGCCGCGGCCTTCTTGTGAAACTCCAGGGGGCCATAAACATTAAAATATCTCAACCCCACCGCTTTGACCGAAGGGTTTCCCTCCGTGAACGCCCGCGCGGCTTTTTCCATCTCCGCTTTGCTGACCCCATAAATGTTCGCGGGCTGAGGGACCTGATCTTCCCGATTGGGTGGAACCCCTTTTCCATAAGTAGCGGCACTTGAGGCGTAGACCACTTTGGGACAACCGCTTATTTTTGCGTAGTCCAAAATTCTAACAAAAGCTTCCACATTGACGGATCGCATCAGGTTTTCGTCCATGACAGTTGTGTCCGTGATCGCCGCCTGATGAAAAATCCCGTCAAACCGTCCGAGAGATTTATAGTTAAAGTTCCGGATATCCCCTTGATGAATCGGCCCCCGAAAATCCGCCAAGTTCTCACGACGGCCCACGTCAAAATGATCCAACGCATGAACCTCATGTCCGCGCCCTTGAAAATTCAAGGCGATGTTCGCCCCGATTAACCCCCCAGCCCCTGTGACTAAAAATCGCATAAAGACCCCCTTTCTTTTTCGTATTTTAACACATTGATCTCACGGGATGTCCCTCCAACGTCGAAGGACACTCAAGGATATCCCTAACGGCCGAAGGATCTCGTGCGGGAGCCGAGTTGGCCGGCGAATACGTCCCCGCTCGTAAAGGGACAAAGATTTTTCATAACGAAGCTTGGAATGATCGGCAACGGAAAAAGCTTTACTTACCTCACGAAGCGCCAACGATCTGTGTCCGCGATCTTCCGCAACCCGTGCCAGCCCTAAACGCGTCATCACGTGACCGCGATCGTCTTTGGATTTCAAAAAAAGTTTCAGTGCTCTTCGGTAAAAGGAGTCTGCCCGATCTAACGACTTCAATCGCCGAAGACTTCCCCCCATTCCCCAGTAGGCAAACGCTTCACTGCTCTCATCCCCAAGTCGCTTGTAGATCGCCGCGGACCGCCGATAAAGCGGTAAAGTTTTATGAGCGTCCCCAAACACCCGGAAGGCGTTCGCGCACCCGCACAATCCATACGCTTCCCCAAAAGGGTCACCTTCCTTTTTTAAAAGTCCATGCGCGCGCTGATAATTCCGAATTGAGGAAAGATCGTCCCCCAACACCCGCTGAACCCCTGCCAAACCACAAAGAGCGAAAGCCTCTGCAGAACCGTTTTTTAAATTTTGGGCAAAAACAACCGCCTTCTTAAAACAATTCCGAGCTTTAAGAAAGTGGCCTGTAAACCGTTCAAGCCCTCCCAAAATCCAATACACATGCTGACGTTCCGATAGATTATCTTCATTTTTTTGAGTAAGAAGAATTTGGAGAACCCCCCTCATGCGACTTCGGGTCTCGGAAAAAAGTCCTAACCCACGAGAAACCAACGCTCGCTCCATAGGAACACCAAGAGGAATGATCCCCTTCAAGACAAACGCCCCCTCCACCGACTGCCACATCCGATAGGCTGTAGAATATTTTCCCAAAATACGTAAACAAGAACTCGCCCCAACTAAAGAAGAGAACTGTTCAGACTGAACATTAAGTTTTTTGTAGAGGAGGTAGGCCGAGGAATAACAAGAATGGGCGTCTCGAAAACGACCCAAGCCCTGAAGACATTCAGCGTCCCGAGAAAATATTTCGGCTTTAAGAAAAGGATCGGATGGCAACTGACGTGCCCGACGGAGAATGTCGTGAGCTTTCCGCCATTCTTCCAGAAGGACCAATGGCTCAGCCTTCTGAAGAAGGGTAAGCGCCGACATTATGTTTGGAATTTGTTCTCGGTCATGAAACCCCGAGAAAAAAACTACCGCTTGGAGTGTTGGTAGCGCTTCCGAGCTTTGGGTTGCCCAGATTTTTTGCGTTCCACTTCACGCGGGTCACGCGTCAAAAATCCTTTCGCGCGAAGAGCGGTTCGCAGCGTGGGATCCATATCCACCATGGCTCGCGCAATCCCGAGCCGAATGGATTCCGCTTGGCCGGTAATCCCACCGCCCGACGTACTGATAAAAAGGTCAAATTTCTCAAGTGTCTTTGCTAAATGAAAGGGGGCCAAAGCCGCCGCTTTTTGTCGTTCATTCCCACCAAAAAAATCTTCTAGTGTTTTTCCGTTAAGAACGATCCGCCCTTCCCCCGGGACCACACGGACACGCGCCACGGCGGACTTTCGCCGGCCTGTGGCCCAAAGTGGTTTTTGACGGGTAATTTCAAGAGTGGCTTCGGTCATCGGGAGTTCCTCGCGGAAGGGTTACTTCGCCGCGGCTATTGCAAAGGGGCCGCCTGATTTTATTTTTGGATCTTTTGTGTCCACAGCAACGGCCATGGGGTATTGAACCGCACCCTCACCCGCACGAAAAACTTTAAGACGTCGCATAAACCGGGAACGAAGCCGATTCTTGGGAAGCATACCACTGACGGCCAATTCAACAGCGCGTTCAGGTTTATGTTCCAAAAGCCGTTCGTAGGGAGTTAATGTCTGCCCGCCCCGATATCCGGACGCGCGAAAATCCATTTTCTGCGTTTTCTTGTTCCCAGTCAGAACAACCTTCGCGGCATTCACCACCACCACACCATCCCCTTGGTCCACATGGGAGGAGAATGTGGTTTTACCTTTACCACGTAAAAGTCCAGCGCTCAAGGCAGCCAACCGCCCCAGCGAAACACCGTCCGCGTCAACCAAATACCAGCGACGAACAACGGTGGAAGATTTAGGAAATTTAGTTTGTGCTGCGAACATGGGGAGCATGATACAACATCAATTGAAATCGGTCAACATTTTTTTGTCGACGGAGAGTCAGCGTCTATTACGTTTCTTGGTGACAGGGGAGAACCCTTCCGGCTCTACGGGGACGGTTCCGTCAGACGGAAGATCAGCCGCTTTAAACGCTGGAGGCGGCGGCACACCCCCGAGATCTTTCACCATGGCGATTTCCACACAGGTGTCTGGGAAATAAGGACATCGAACACACTCGGTCCATACCTTGTGAGGAAGAAAGTTTTTCTCCACACGATTGAACCCGATTTTTGAAAAAAAACCATCCTTCATGGTCAGCGCAAAAATCCGCGTCACACCCAAAACACCCGCGTCCTTCAAACAGGCGTTCACCAACCGACGTCCTATCCCCCGTCCTTGGTAGTCTGGGTCCACCGCTAAAGCCTTCACTTCCGCCAGATTGTCCCACTGAACGGCCAGAGAACAACACCCGACCAGTCGTCCCTTGTCGTCAGCGACATGAAATTGTTGGAGGTTTTCAAACAACTCCGAAATCGCCCGTGGGAGAAGTTCTTTCCGTTCCGAAAAAACACCCAACATTTTGTGCATCCCACGAACATCTCCAATTTTAGCTCGGCGAATTTTAATCATGATCACAATGTTAGCATTATTCTGTGGACCGACAAAAATCGAACGAACGCGTGGTCAGGGTTTGCAAAAAATCCCGGTCATGGGAAGCAATAACCATTTCCATGGGAAGCCCTCCCAACAAAGCCAGCAATCGTTGCCGGGCGGAATCGTCCAACCCCGCGGTGGGTTCATCCAAAAGAAGAACCCGTGGGCTCATGGCCAGCACCGCCGCGAGGGACACCAACCTTTTTTCTCCACCGGAGAGCCGACGAGGTTCCCGCTCTTCATAACCGACTAACCCCATTTGGGCCAATGTCTCTTTCACAATCTGACCCACCTCGAAACGGCTCCGACCTTGGTTCAGAGGGCCGAAAGCCACTTCTTCCTCAACCGAAGGGCAGAAAAGTTGATCATCCGGATCCTGAAAAAGGAGTCCCACCGAACCGCGAATTTTTTGGAAGTCCTTTTCTTTGTGACATTCATGCCCAAAAACCTCAACGGTTCCTGAGAAACGACCGAGAAGCCCCACCATCAAATGGAGCAACGTGCTCTTCCCCGCTCCGACAGGACCGGAAAGGCCCACGCGCTCATTGGTTCCCAACGAAAAATTGACCTTATCGAAAATCTTCGCCCCCCCCGGATAGGAATACCCCACTTGGGATAAACGAATAACAGGAACCGTCATGACCCCCTCGCCACCACGACCAGAAGAACCGCCCACGAAGCAGCCCCCGTCCACAAGAAAATATCCAATGGTCGCGTTTTGAAATGCTTATAAAGCTGGACGTGTCCGTCAAACCCTCGACAACGCATGGCCCCCAAACAACGATCGGCCCGATCGGAACTGGAAAGAAGGAGCGCCCCAACAAAGTTCCCCCACACCCTCCAAGAACGAAAACTCCAAGTGGATTGATATCCCCGGGCCCGCAGAGCCCGAAGGCGCAGGACGGATTCGACCGACACCAGCTGTTGGCACCGGTCCACAAAAAAGATCAACGTGGTCAACCGTTCCGGAACTCGCAAGTGGCGCAAGGCGTGGGCCAGTGTAAAGGGATCCATTTGCCCAACGAGAGACGAAAATAAAAACAATAAGGCGTTGGCACGTAACAAAAGTTTGAGAGAGAAATAGAGTCCTTCGCTTCCATAGGAAAATCCTCCCACGTGAAACAGAGCCGGGCCAGGAGAAGCGAAAGGAATGGTCATGATGGCGATCAGAAAAAAAATGTTCCAGCGAACCGCACGCCGAGCCCAATACCAAAGGCCACCCCCTGAAAAGAAAGCCACCACCATCCCCCCCCCCAAGCCTAACAGAAGGGAGAGATCATCTTGAACGAAGGAAAGGATGGCCCCCAACACAAAAGCCATTAAAATTCTCCCCCGCGGGTCCGCATAAGAAAGGACGCTTGACCTGTTCATTTCAATCGAGGGGCCCGGCAGAGGAACCAAGACCTTCCTCCGAAGAGGAAATAAATTCCGGCCGAAATCGGCCGAGATAGTCCGCTACCGTTCCGGCCACCCCCCCCTCAATGAGAGCAAGGAGAATGTGGGGAACCATTCCTAACGAAGCAAGCGGGGCAAAAGATTTTTCAGAAAAGAAAAGAGTCCCAGCCCAAAGGGCAGAAGAAAAGAGAGGCGCCAAAACCCCCACAATCGCGGCACTCCAAAACAGGTTTTTTTTTGATGGAAACTGGCGGCGAAGAACGCGAAAAACGTATCCAGCCCCAACCGCTGGAAAAGCCAAAATCAAGGTGTTTAAGCCCAAACTCGTCACTCCCCCAAATTGGAGCAGCAGAGCCTGCAAGAGTAACCCAACAAAATACGCGGGAAGGACGGCGGGCCCCAGAAGGATTCCCGCAAGTCCGTTAAGGACAGGATGAAGACTAGCGACCCCCAGGGGAAAACGAACGGTCGCTGCGGCAATAAAAACAACCGCGGACACAAGCGCCGCCCGAGGAACGCGCTCAAGCGTAAGAAAACGAAGGCCCCGAGCCACGCTCACTAACGCCACACCCCACGCGGCAGCGGCCAGAGGGACAGGAACGATTCCATCCGAAATATGCATTCAGTTGGTCCGCCGCAGATAAAACGCCCACAGCCCGAAAAGTCCGAAGAGGAACCCCACCCCAGCCAAAATTCGGGACAACCGGTCCGGACGAACAAGGGAAGAAGGAATCTCCCCCTCCAGGACCAATTCCGACCGATGCCCCCGCCCATCTTTGACAACAACCCGCCAACCACCGGGGCGGTCTGGATAAAAAGAAAACCGACCTTCCCCATCCAGTTTTCCCTGACGAAAGAGTGAAGTAGAATCATTTGAAGGAAAAACAGTAACGTCGCCCTCCGTCACCGGGGAATCCCTCTCATCGAGAGCCTGAACACTTAAAGCGCTCGACGTCTTTTCCAGACGTATTCCATGGGAACACACCGTAAGGGGAATCCCGGCGAGGAAGACACCCCCCATCGCCATCTTTAAAATAACCAAAGAAAATCCCTGAGCCCGTAACGACGCCCCCCAAACAAAACATCGGCGGAAACAGTTCACAAATGGGTTCAGAGAGGGACTTCCTTCATCCGTGAGTCATGGGAACTGGGGAAGCGTTAGGGGTCTTTTCCTGAATTCGCCTAAGAAGGATTTTTGCCCGTTCACGCGCCGCCTCCATTTTTGGGGCACGAATTTCCCGGTAGCCGCGAACCTCCCCTGGAAGGGATAAAAGCTCCACATACAAACCATAAACTTCATCATCCGAGAAAAGAGTGAAATCATCCGTGAGCGACTCATACCACGAACGGAAAGACCGTTCATCAGCGTGCCATCCCGGCAAAACGCGCCGGAGGAAGCGAAGGTGTTTCATGACTTTCAGTTGCCACTGCCGCGAGCGCCAATCAAACTGAATATTCCGTCCCAAAACCGTAAAGTTGGGCCGGTTTAAATGAACATATTCCAATCGATCGCCACGTTCTTCGTCCACACGATAGCGGGCTTTGTCCCGACGGTATTTTTCTTCCCCCGTCAACAGATGCGCCACATAGACCTCGTCTTTGATGGCCATCACCCGGTGGAGGTTTCCCATCACAGACAGCGTGGCTTGGAAACCTCGATCTTTTTGGTCTTTCCGATACACTCCCCACAGACGGGTAACGTAACGACGGGCGTAATCCGGACCACCCCATTGAAACAGATCATAAACATATTGGGCCAACCGCGCCCGGGCCGGTTCCGGCAAATCCATCCACCGCAGAGCTTCCTCCATCATTCGTTGATAAGCTCGGGACCACCCCGCACCCGCAAAGAGGTGAGACCGGAAAAGAAGTTTAGCACGGTCTTCTATAACTTCCGTAAAACCCGGGAGACGGGGGGAGAAGACCCGAAACCGATCCGGCCAGGCGACCGCCTGACGACCGACTTCAAACGCCCGGAGATTCTCCTCACGATCCTGGGAAGGTACCATGACGGAGATCGCCTTCCTTAAATTTTCTACGGACACCGGTAAGTGGCCCCGTTCAAAAGCCGCGCCCAATAAAAGGACGTTGGCGTAAAGACGATTCCCAAAATAGGATTCCGAAATTGCTGAGAAATCGAACCCGAGATAATCTTTTGTGGCTTCTTTCAAGGTGGATTCCAGTCCCGCCACAGAAAAATCGTCTTTCCCCAAAAGGGTCTTCACCGTTGGCATTTTGTGGGTGTTGACCACAGCCGCCGTTCGGTCGGGAGAGGCCACCCGGAGGTTCACGCGCGGGTCCAACCCCCGTACCGCCTCTAATAAATCAATCCCGATCAACAAGTCCGCTCGACCGTAGGGAACAAGCGGGGAGGAAATTTTATCGGTTTTGGAATAAATCACATGGCCATAGACCCCTCCGTTGCGGATGGCCAAACCTTTCTTGTCGGCAAAGAGAACGTGATACCCTTCCAGAAGTCCCGCCTGAACCAAAATACCTGTGGTGACCCCTGACCCCATTCCCCCAACGCCCGCGGTATAACAGAACCACGAGTCCTGAACACGAGACACTGGTTTAAGGGGCAACGGAGGTTCTGTTTCGCCTGGACGCGAGGCCGGAGGCCTCTGTCGACGGACAACCACTTCTTCAAAGGAAGGACAAACCTTTCCTTTGGCGCAAGCGCCATCGGCCACACACAGCGATTTGTCGGTAATGATTTTCGGGCCGTGCAAAGTTTCTTCAATTGCCAATCCAGGACACCCCGTGGCGTTGGTACATTCCAGGCAATACTCGCACACCTCCGGCGTGATGTTAATGAAATGCTCTTCCGGAAGATACCCTTGATCCCGAAGCACTCGTTTTTTTTCCAGACGAACACGACGCTGATAGGTGATCCCACATTCCTTATCCGCAATGACAACCTTAACCCCGTCTTTAAGGATAACCTCTTCCAGAAGCGTCCGGTAGGAGTCGCGGTAGCCCGGGTTAACACGGTAAAGAGGGACAACGTCCCGCGCCATACCACGGATCAGCTGTTCAATGTCTTGGGCAAAAGTCTTTTGGTCCATGACGTCTTGTCCTGTTCCGGGAGTGGGCTGATGGCCTGTCATGGCGGTCGTTTTATTTTCCAAGATGATGTAGGTAATGTCCTGATGATTCTTAATGGAGTCCGAAACCGCCACCATTCCCGAATGAAAAAAGGTGGAATCCCCTAAAAACACCACCTGCTTGTTCTTAATGAAGGGGGCAATGCCAGACCCCGTCCCGCCGCCCAACCCCATCCCTGAATAGTCTTGCATGAGCCCTATATTGGGCTCAAACTGGAGCATGGAATGGCACCCTGACTCTCCATGAAAAATCACGTCCGTGGGGGAACTTTTGTGTTTGGATTTCATGTACGCGGGATCTAAAAAATCTTTCTTAATGGCTTTGGTCACCGTTGAGGAATCCCGGTGAGGGCACCCCGGACAAAACGTGGGGGTACGAATAGGGATCGTCACGTTTCGTTCACCCGCGGCCTTCACCCGACCCACCACCGCCTCGACCCGCTGGTGGACTGGCCGGAAAAGCGACGGAGCTAACGACTCGATGAGGGGGGCCAATCGTTCCACCAACAGGGACGAATTTAATCCCCGGGAAGAGGGAATCCCTTCTTTTTCGTTGGGGAATCGTTTTCCCCAAATAGAGGGCGGGCGAGGAAGTCCTCCTCCCTGGTGGGCCCGCTGAAGGGTCCGGATGATTTGAGTTTCCAGAAATTCTCTTTTTTCTTCGATTACGACAAGATGGTCCACCCGTTCCGCAAACGGGATCAAAAGGGCATCATCCAACGGATAGGAAACACCCCATTTAAGAACGGGGATTTGGTTTTCCAATCCCAGATCTCGCAACGCCTGGATCAAGTAACAATAGGACAGACCCGAAGAGGTGAACCCCAGCGGGGAACGACCGGTCGGACCTTCGACTCGATTGAGGGAACGAGAGCGAACGGAATTCAAGAAACGTTCAAATCGCGCCGGAAGGGTGGCCTCGCGCATGGACGTGTGGGGAGGGATCATGACCATACGTTCCACCGGCATCTGCGAGGAAGAAAGGGTTGTTTTTTGGTGGTGGTTGATGGCGGGATAGAGGTTGGGACGGCATCGAACAGAGGCCCCCCCATCGGCCTGATTCGTTGTCACCACATAGGTAAGATAAAGGTCGGCCAATCCGGACAACTCAAAAGCGTCCCGAATCCAATCCTTCAATTCTTGGAACGTTGCCGGCTCCAGGACAGGCATATGGAGATGCAGACTCAAAAACCGCGAATCCGAGTTGATTTGAGTGGTTTCATTCCACGGATCGTCGCCAACGATCACAACAGCGCCACCGCCCGGTTTTTGAGGCTCGGACAAGTTCCCTATAGCCAACGCATCGGCCGCCACATGCATTCCCACTGATTTCATGATCGCCACACCGCGCAAATCCGCCAGGCGCGCCCCGTTCAACCGCGCGGCCGCCAATCCTTCGTTGTTCGCCATCTGGGCGACGATTCCCTTTTCCACCAACAAATCCGATACACGAGAAATTGCGTCGAACACCTCCGACACAGGCGATCCAGGATACCCTGTGATAAGAGCGGCCCCTCCTTCCAAGGCACCTTTTAAAAGCAATTCATTCCCCGTGAAAGGGGCCGTCCCTTCTTCTTTTAGAAATCGTTTGTCCATAATTCCTCCACAAAATTTGATGGGGGATGTTCCTGGTTCAAACCCCAAGTGACAACAGACCCGACCCTGCACGTAAACCCATGAAATAAAAATTTAAATATCTGTTGATCCCTGTTTTCCGTGTTTGACCAATAACGGGTCTGGAGACCGAGACGAGGCCAACAACTCCCGGGCGTGACGAAGCCCTATTTCGGCGCGAGCCCCAGACGCGGAGCCAAACAAACGGGCGATCTCCGCGGGACGCTCTTCGTCGCTCAACATCCGAACCACAGCACGGGTCCGGTCCCCCTTAATTTCCTTTTCGACGTTCCAATGAATGTCGGCACACGCCGCGATCGTGGCCAGATGCGTCACACAGAGAACTTGCCTTCCTTGCCCTAAGGCCGCCAATTTTTTTCCCAAGACACTCCCCACCGTCCCCCCCACTCCCGTATCGATCTCGTCAAAAATCAAGACAGGAACGTCGTCCGCCCGAACCAGAACGCTCTCGATCGCCAACATGACACGGGACAGTTCCCCCCCACTCGCTGTTTCCGCCAGAAGACTTTGCCCTTCACCAGGGTTCGCGCTAAACAGAAACCGGACCTGATCCGCTCCCCACGACGTCAGTCGATCCGCCTGAGTTTCAACTTCCACTTGAAAAGTCGAGTGGGGAAGGCCAACGTCTTTCAGCTCTTTTTGCACCGCTCCCGACATTTTCTTCGCCGCCTTACGCCGTCCTTCCGATAAAACCGCCGATCGCTGAGCCAAATGTTCCTCTGCCGCCGCCAATCGCCGGGAAATATCTTGGCGTTTTCCCTCGACATTTTCCAAACGGTCCAGTTCCTCCGTAACCCGAAGGCGGTAGGCAACCACCTCCACGAGGGTCGGCCCATATTTCCTCTTCAGTTTTCCCAGGGCGTCCATCCGAGAAAGAACCTCCTCCAAACGAGCGGGGTCCGCCTCAATTCCTGCCGCGTAAGAACCCAGACGCTGGGCAGCCTCGTCCAAGTTGACCTGGGCCCCTTCCAAGAGGTCACTCACCTCCCCCAGAGGGGCCCCCAACCCCCGCAACGTTCCCACTCCGCGAGAAACTTTTCGAACCAAATCGATTGCGGACGATTCCTGGACCTGCAGGAAACCATTCACCTCTTCAGCAACAGAACGCAGTCGTCCGCCGTTTTTGAGTTGAGGCAAAAGCGTTTCAAGTTCGACGTCTTCTTCCACACGAACGTTGGCCGCGTCCAATTCGCCTTTTTGGAAACGATAAAGATCCAACCGCTGGGCCCGTTCCTGATCCGAAAGAGCTAGGGCATCCCTTTCCGCCACCCGCTCTTGCCATTCGGCGAAGGCGGCCGTCACCTCGCGACCAACGCCTTCCAGCCCCCCGAAGGAGTCCAAGAGACCTCGTTGTTCAGCCGGCCGGAGAAGCAGCTGCTGCTCGCTTTGCCCGTGGGAAAAAACCAACAATTCACCGATCCGAACCAAAGTTGATAGATTAACGGGCCGGTCGTTCACAAAGGAACGAGATTTCCCCGCGGCGTCGACCTCCCGCCGAAGCAAAAGATCTTCCTCTTGCCCATCGACCAACCCCAGTTCATTCAAAATATTCTTGAGTCGTCCCCCTCGACCCCGAAACCGGGCGGAGATCACCAATCGTTCCGCACCGCGCCGAACCTGTCCCGCCGCGGCTCGCCGACCGAGAACAAGACCCAACGCGTCCAACAACAGACTTTTTCCAGCCCCGGTTTCTCCCGTAAGGACCAAGAGCCCCGGTCCAAATTCCAAACGAAGATCCTCCAACAACGAAAAGTTTTTTACCGACACTTCCAAAAGCATTACCGATCTCCCCACAACAACTTCTTTCGCAACACCCCAAAAAACGGACGCCCTTTTTCTGAAAGGATATGGAGTCGGGCTTTCATCTGACGAAGAACGACACGCTCACCCTTGGAGAGAGGGAAAGGGTCTTTCCCATCGACAGACACCACCATCTTTTCTGTTGGGTGACGAGGTTCCAATCGCACCTCCACGGTGCTCCCAGCTGGGACGAGAACCGGCCGTTGGCTTAAACTGTGCGGACTAATAGGTGTCAGTAAAATCAAATCCATTTCGGGACAAGCGATCGGGCCTCCCGCCGCCATGGAATAGGCCGTGGACCCTGTCGGCGTCGCCACAATCAACCCGTCGCCGACATACGTTCCCAGGGACACCCCATCCACCTGAACCGATAGGCGCACCACCCGCCCCGCGGTCGCCCCTTGGATGACACAATCGTTCACGACCGGGTTCACCATCCCACGGGGAAGGTGGGCTTCCAACATCATCCGATTTGTGGAAACGAGCTGACCCGCGAACAACTTGTTAAGGAGAGGTCGGACCCGTTGAATATCCGAAGCGGTGAGAAAACCAAGGCGTCCGAGGTTGACCCCAAGCACAGGGACGCCCACCGGGGCCGCAACCCGAGCCGCGGACAGAAGAGTCCCATCCCCCCCCAACGCCACAACCGCACCCGCGCGTTCCACTTGACGAAGAGGAAGAACTCTATTTCCTCGCGCCGTCAACCATCGACGGAGGTCCTGAAGAGCCCTCCGTGCCAACAGATTTCGAGGGTTATGAAAGAGCACCAGCCCAAAGGGCGGTGCGGGAATTGGACGGGGAACCACGCCGGCGGGAAAAAGGCTACCCCGCTCCCTCCCGCGTGACGATTTCTTCCCATACCTTCACAATATCACCGTCCCACCAACCCCGCTCCACTTCTTCCCAGAGGGTTTGGAAGGCCTTGGGAATAGAGTAAGCTTCTTTATAGCTTCGTCGTGACGTGAGGGCGTCATAGATGTCGACAACATTGACGATTCGAACCAATTTGGGGATCTGAGGAGCTTTGAATCCACTGGGGTAACCGGTTCCGTCCAGACATTCGTGGTGATGCAAAATAATGGGAAGGATTCCCTCTAAACTTTTCAACCGCTTACAAATTTCGCCGCCCACCAGGGCATGCTTGCGCATGATTTCCCATTCCGTATCATCCAAAGGCCCAGCCTTTTGCAAAATGGCGTCCGGGATGCCCAACTTCCCAATATCGTGGAGCATGCCGCCCTTCCGTAACGTTTCCAACTCGAACGCGTTACAACCGAGTGCGCGTCCCAACATCACCGCGTAACGGCCCACACGGTCCGCGTGCCCGAGCGTGTAGCGGTCTTTCGCTTCAATCGTTCGCACGAGCGTCATGAGAATGGCTTCGGCATCCTCCAACTCATCGGTCAGCGTTTTGATTCGAAGCAAAGATCGGATGCGCGTGAGGAGAGCGTCGTGCTCGTAAGGTTTGGGGAGGAAATCATCACACCCAGCTTCAATGGCCCGAACTTTCTCGTCTTCAGGAAGGAGACCCGTCACCATAATGACAGGAAGGAGGCGGGTGTCGTGATGCCCTTTAATCCGTCGACAGGTTTCAAGACCATTCAACCGAGGCATATCGAAATCGATGATGCACAGGTCCGGCCGGGATTCCTGAATTCGCTCCAAGGCCTCCTGCCCATCTTGGGCCACAATGACTTGAAAGCCCTCCACGCGAAGGAGAGCTTCCAAAGCCTTTTGGGCGTAACGGTCATCGTCGGCGATCAGGATGGTCGAGGCGCCGGTAGAACGGACGATCATAGACGACATGATACAAGATTCGCCGACCTCCCTCAACAAGGTCGCCTCTTAAATTTAAAAAGGGCCGCTGATCGGTGAGCGACCAGCGACCCCGTGTGGCGTTTGCGGCGGCCTGTACACCGAGTTCTGTCCACCAGAAACAGGGGAAACCCCTGGCTCCGGCTTGCGGATCATTTCTCTGGGCCCCTTCTTGCGAACGGGCTCAAGCGGCGACCGGAGCGACGAGCCTTGCGGCATCGGGACCGGGCCGGTCCCCCTCAGAAGAGGGTCACTCACTTTTGCCTTTCTCCGGGCGGGGTTTGCCTTCTCCCGTCTCTCGACGGAAGAACGGGAGCTCTTACCTCTCGATTTCACCCTTACCACGCGCGCCGGAAGGCGCCGTTCGGCGGTATCATTTCTGTGGCACTTTCCGTCGGGGGAAACGCCCACCCCCGCCTTCCCGTTAGGAAGCGCCCTGCCCTGTGGAGCTCGGACTTTCCTCCGCGGCACGTTTCGCTGCGGCGATCCACCGACCACCGGTAATATCACGTTCCCGACAAAATCGGATCTTTGCCCCCATCCCTGAGTCGGAAACATTCTTGAGGGGTTCCATCAAAACCCTCAACCCGAATTTCCCAGGTGGGCCCGGGATCGGCGTTACGTATTGTCCAATGCTTCGTTGGCCAACCCATCCGCTCGTTTGTTGTGTGGGTGGCTGGACCGAGGGATATGAACCAAATCTATCTTCTCAAAATGGCCTTCCTCTTTTTTGACCCTTTCGAGCAAAACCTTCATTCGAGGATCTTTGGCCCGATAGATTCCCTTCACTTGGTAAACAACAAATTGAGAATCGGTTAAAATTCTCACCTGTTTGGCACCCCGAATCATCAGCTCCTTCAGCGCCCGAATGAGCGCTTCATACTCCGCGACCTGATTGGTGTTGATTCCCAGCCTTTCCCCGATTTCGGCCACAACCGCGCCCTCGGGATCACAGAGAACGACACCGTAAGAAGACGGGCCAGGGTTTCCTCTGGAGGCCCCATCACAGTAGGCCGTCCAAACATTTGAAGACATCAATTTATTGCGCTGCGGGAGGAGTAGGAGCAGAGGCGGGAAGAGAATTCTCTTCCACGGGTTGGGGAACCACGGGAACAGGCGGTTTAGGGACAATATAAAGAATGCGAGAACATCCATCACAGGTAATGATTTCTTTTCCCTTCATCACTTGATTCACCAGGTGAGGGGTCAGCCCGGTTCGACACCCGCCACACACCATTTGGTTGATGGGGACCACAGCCACGTAACCGGGCCGGCCCCGCTGAATGGCCTCATAACGATCCCTCGCTTCGGCCGGAAGAGCCCCCGCAAAGACATCACGGTCCGCTTTCTTCGTTTCCACCTGAGCTTTAAAAACGATCTCTTCGGCATCGAGTGCTCGAAGCTGGCCATCCAATTCGGCCTGAACTTTTTGTGCCTCGACCTCCGCCGCTTTGGCCTCTTTCTGCAATGTTTCGATTTTCTCCATCAGGACCAAAACATCGTCTTCCAAAAGTGTCTTGGTTTTTTTGGCGGCCTCAATTTCATTGATCAGGGCTTTATAAGCGTCGTTCGACTTGACGCTGTTTAACTGGGAAGTATGCTTTCGGATTTCCTGCTCTTTGGAATCAATATCTATTTCGAGATTTTTTCGGGTGACCTGAGTTTCGATCAAAGCTTTTTTAGAATATTCCTGCGCAGCCACAGCTCCCTCCCGCCGCGCCGCGATGCCCGCACGACGAGGAGAAACACGATCCACGCTCTGGCGAAGAGCGTCCAACTCTTTGTCCATTTCTTGCAGACGAACCAATCCAACGATCGCGTCGTTCACGGAGATCCTTTGAGAAGACAAGATGTCCATCCATTCCGTGGGCGGTATAGGGATTGAACCTATGACCTTTCGCGTGTGAGGCGAACGCTCTGCCGCTGAGCTAACCGCCCACGGGACGGACGGAAGAAAATTGTACCATTTTGAGAATCGTCCCGAGAGCTCTCGAATCCCCTCCGGAAAAATGTCCGACGACAAAACATGGGCCCTGGTGGAGTTGAACCACCGACCACCCCGTTATGAGCGGGACGCTCTAACCGCTGAGCTAAGGGCCCTCAACGGGAACCCGCGGTCTGCCTCATGAAAATGAGTAAGAACGCTATTCCACGTATTCGCGAAGAAAACGACTCCGGCTGGGATGGCGTAGCTTTCGAATAGCTTTCGCCTCAATCTGGCGAACCCGTTCACGGGTGACACTAAAAATCCGGCCGAGTTCTTCCAGTGTTCGGGGATACCCCGTCCCAATTCCAAATCGAAGTTTGATGATTTCAGCTTCTCGGTCACTCAGACTCGCCAAGGCCTTCTCTACTTCTTGCTGGCGAAGAGAGTCATTGGCCGAGTGCGCGGGAGAGACGTCCCCCTTGTCTTCCAAGAAATCTTCCAGAACAGAATCTTCCTCTTCCCCCACAGGAGTGGTGAGGGAGATGGGCTCCTGCATAATCTTGAGGATTTGACGAACTTTTTCCGAAGAAAGACGGAGCGCCTTTCCATATTCTTCCACTGTCGGATCACGCCCATTTTCCTGTCGAAATTTTCGACTCACTTTAGTGAGCTTCGAAATAACTTCTTTCATGTGGACCGGAATCCGAATGGTTCGCGCCTGGTCGGCGATGGCTCGGTTGATGCTCTGACGGATCCACCATGTGGCGTACGTGGAGAATTTAAAGCCTCTCCGCCATTCGAATTTCTCAACAGCTTTGATGAGGCCCAACCCACCTTCTTGAATGAGGTCCGAAAGTTCCAGATTCGACCCCACATGCTTTTTGGCAATCGACACCACCAAACGCAGATTCGCCTTGATGAGTTGAAGTTTGTCTTTCAGAATGGCTTCTTCGAGCTGACGAATTCGTGTGTCCAGCGCAAGGAGTTCCTGGGCGCTCACGGGAAGCATTTTCACCATGCGCTGAAGTCGAAGTTGAATCGTTTCAATGTTTTGCATGGAACTTTCAATACCGCTTGTCGTGTAACCGGTCAGGCGGTGAAACTGAGCGCTCGGGATCTGCTTAGCGATGGTCTTTTGAAACAGCTTTTTTAGCTCAGCGTAAGGCAACTTAAAACGTTTTTCATAGCGCTGAACTTCGTCCTCAAACTCGCGAACTTTCGATCCAAGACTCTTGATCTTATTCACAAGCCGCCGAATTTTTTCCTGATTCAAGTTAAGACTGATGATGCGCTCCACAATTTGCTGCCGCTCTTCAATCACTTTTGTTTTCAATTCATCAACTTTGTCGGCGGGGAGCTTGCTCTCCATTTTGAGTTTTAACTTATCAATACGCAGCTCAGCTTGAATAATATATTGAACAACGGTTTTTACTCGACGCCGCATTCCTGAAAGTTCCGAAGCCGTCCGACGCCCGCGAGGCATCAGTTCCTTGGGCGTCATCTCATCGGCTTCGAGCAACTGTTCCCAGTTCTGAACTTCGCGATGGGTGATGGGGGATTCAAGGACAACCAGTTTGAGGATCTTTTCGTTGTCTTTAATGCTTCGAGCGAGCGTCACTTCCTGCTCACGTGTGAGGAGGGGGACCTTCCCCATTTCCGAGAGATACATCCGGATGGAGTTCTGCGTATCCAACTCGACATCGGGGACACCCATTTCTTCGGGCCCGTCGGATTTGTGGCGATCATCGCCACGATCCACGACGTCGATCCCCATCTCCGCCAATTTACCGAAAAGGGTGTCCAATTCTTCCGTGGTAAAATTCGTTTCAGGAAGCTTTTGGCTTATCTCTTCGTAGGTCAGGAACCCCGTTTCCTTCCCGTGCTCAATCAGGTTTCGCACCACTTCTTGATGATTCAATTGTTCGCGTCGTTCCACGGGCATGTCACCGGTCCGATGAACCCGAACTCCCTGGGGAAGGCGCCCGAAGGAGGCGAGTCAATGTTTGGTATTCCAAAATTTTATTTTCGTCGCGGTCCCGTCGACCTTCCAACATATCGAGGACCTCCCGCTCCAACCCCGCGCGCAACCGCCTCTGGGCCGACACCGCCAAACTTCTCAACCCCCGCGCTAAGGCTTCGCTCGGATCATCAAAACTTTTCCCTTCCAAAAGGAGCCCTGTCAGCCAAGGCCCGTCGGCCGCCCCAAGAACTTCAACCGCGGCGGCCGGATCCACCGCCCCACGGGATTTCATTTGTTCCCGCCAGTGGCGAAAAACAGTCAAACATCGGGTGTCGGAAAATAAAGATTCGGGAATGTTGGTCCCATCCCACCCGCCCCCGACTCCAGCCAAAATTTGAAGAACCTCTTCTTCCGCCGTTCGCACATGGGGTCCTTGTGGACGGAACGGAGGAGCCACTTCAGAAACGGAACGACCCGACCCCGCCCCCTTGGCTGCCTGCCGGGCCATCTCACGCCGAAGGGCATCCACATCAAGAGAAAGCCGCGCCGCGGCCCGGCGGGTCCATTCTTCACGTAAAACCTCGTTCGGGACCCCCGCAATAAAACGCATAAGTTCTTCGGCTCGGCGCAACCGACCGTGCAAATCGTTGAACCCCGCCAGCGCGGGAGCCAACCGATCCAACCAAAAATCCACAACATCCTGGGCCTTGCCCACCAATAGATCCAAAGCCGCCGGCCCCTGATCGCGCACAAATTCGTCAGGATCCTGCTCTCCCGGAACCTGCGCCACGCGCACAAAAACGTCTTCTTTCAAAAAAACCGCGGCACTCCGCCAACTCGCGTTTTGTCCTGCCGGATCCGGATCAAACAAAAGAACGGCTTCCTGCGCATACCGACGAATGAGCCGAGCCTGCTCGGAAGTCAGCGCCGTTCCAAGGGGAGCCACCGCGGTGGTCGCCCCCGCCTGATGAAGCCCGATGACGTCCATGTACCCTTCGACAATAATGGCTTGCGCTCGCGCCCTTAAATCCCCACGGCCCGGATAGAGCCCGTAAAGATGGCGACCTTTCGTATAAACCATCGTTTCCGGAGAATTGAGATATTTCGGCCCGGCGTCATCCTCCAACACTCGGCCCCCAAAGGCAACCACCTGCCCATAGGGATCTTGAATGGGAAAGATCAACCGACCACTCAACGGGTCCTGATACCGCCCGGTCCGATCGGAACGCGCGGCGAGCCCCGCACGAAGCAACACTTCGATGGTGACGCCTTTCTTGAGGGCCACGTCCAGAAACCCTTCTCGACGAGGGGCAAACCCTAACCGAAACCGTTCCGCCGTTTCAGGAAGAATCCCGCGCTGAACCAAATAGCGCCGAGCGACTTCCGCATCGGCGGCGCCCCGCAACGAATCCCTGTAAAACCCCGCCGCCTCTTCCAAGAGGGAGAAAACCTGGTCCCGCTCTTTGGCACGCCGACTGGAGGCGTCATCGGTCTTGTCCCAATCCAAGGCGATCCCTGTGCGATGAGCCAGCTCCCGGATCGCCTCTGCAAACGAGAGGCCTTCCAGTTTCATCACAAACGCAAGGATGTCCCCGCCTTCTTGGCAGGCACCGAAACAGTGCCAAAGCCCTTTCTCAGGCTGAAAATAAAAGGACGGAGTACGTTCGTTGTGAAACGGACAGTTGCCTTTCCAGCGGGAACCGGATTGCTTTAAACTCGGCACCGCCTCTCGGACAACCAACAAGGGGTCAAGCGCGGACTTAATGCGCTCAAGCGTATCGCGTGAGACACCCACCGCCGCGATCCCCTTGGGGGATTAACCCCGGTTCGCCCGGGCCATCCGCCGACGCAATTTGCGACGCGACTCAGCCTGTTTGCGCTTGCGCTTAACAGAAGGTGGCTCGTAATATTCTCGCCGCTTAATTTCCTGCATGATACCGTTGCGCTCGCATTCCCGCTTGAATCGGCGAAGCGCTTCTTCGATGGATTCCCCATCACGAACTTTGACGAAAACCATAGTTTAAAACACCACCTTCCGGGTGAAATTAACTCCCTAAAAAACAAAAAGCACCCTCCACCGACCAACCGAGCCGGCGAAAAGACAAACCCACAAACAAAAAAATCGAACGTTCTTAGCCCGGGGGCCACCCGAGACGGCGTCCCGCAAGAAAATGGAAATGAAGATGACTCACAGCCTGCCCCGCGTCCGGCCCATTGTTCACGACCAATCGAAACCCCGATTCGCGAACAGAAAACAGATCCGCCAGTTTCCCCGCCGCCGCATGAATCTCACCTAATACCGGCGCATCCTTCGTCGACAAATCAAGAACGCGCGCCACATGTTTTTTTGGAACAATCAAAACATGAACCGGCGCTTGCGGATGAAGATCCTTAAACGCGATCACAGCCCCCTCATCCAAAACAACTTGAGCCGGGACTTCCTTGCGCACGATTCGGCAAAAGAGACAATCGGTCACTGGGGGATTATACGGAAAAACCCAAAATTCCGCAACTAAATAAGCGAGGGGGCCAACGTTCCAGCGGGGATATCGGTGGGCAGCTGAACCCGCAAATAATTGTCGGTCCACCCCTCACCGGTTCCTTCCGCCAAAACCATCCGAGTGGTTCCAACAAAACGATCGCGAAAACGTGATTTAAGCTGATCCGAAAGATCAATCAATCGGCGCGCCCTCTTTTGTAAAACGGTTCGATCGAGGGGCTTCAGCTCCGCGGCCACAGTTCCCGGCCTGGACGAATAGGGGAACGCGTGCAACCCCGAGAGGTCCATAGACTCGATACGGTGAAACGTATTTTCAAAAGCCGCTTCCGATTCCGTTGGGAACCCAGTCAAGACATCCGCTGTCACCCCGGCGTCTGGAACAAAACGCCGAATAGCGTTCACCCGGTCCAAATAATCGGAAAACCGATACCAGCGCCCCATGTCTTTTAAAACATCATCGTCGGCCGATTGCAATGGGATATGAAAATGAGCGCAAATTTTATCGGTCCCCGAAACCAATTCCAGCAGGGAATCCGGGACTTCGGTGACTTCGAGGGACGAAAGCCGAACCCGAAACTTCCCAGGGAGTTGAATGATCTGCCCCAAAAGACCCGTCAAATCCTCCGCTTTCCCGCCTGAAGATTTCCCCCGATAAAGGCCAAGCCGAATACCCGTGAACACTATTTCCCCATGCCCGGCCTGCACTAAGGTCCGAACTTCTTGAAGAACATGCTCAACGGGCTTGCTCCAATACGTGCCACGGGTTTGGGGGATAATGCAGTAACGACAGGGGGCCTGGCACCCATCTTGAATTTTGACAAACGCCCGGGCCCGATGGGCCACCCGAGAAAGCCCCCACACTTCCGGAGCCACTTCGAAGCCCAAACAGGCGGGCAACCCTTCCTTTTCTTTGTTGGAGTAAACCTCCACCCGGGGGGAAAGAGCCCGCAGTTCGTCCGGAGCATGACTGGCGTAACACCCGGTCACGACCACCCGAGCGGACGGGTTTTCGCGCAAGAGCCGGCGCACAAATTGGCGACATTCCTGATCCGCCTTGGCCGTCACGGAACAGGAGTTGACCAAACACAAATCCGCCTCATGAAAATCGTCTACAGATTCACCCCCACCCGACTCCAAACGGGTGCGAAGGAGTTCCGTATCGTATTGGTTGGCCTTGCAGCCAAAAGTCTGAAAAGAAACTTTCACCGAGGAGAGAATTGCTTACCCAACAACCACGCGCCCGTAAGCCCCCCAAGGATGGCCACACCCGTTGTCACAAAGGATATGGGCGCCACCAGATGCCAGTAGTCCGGTTGAGCCAGCACAACGGAGAGAGACCCAAACTCACGAAGCGCGTAGAGCGTCAACTGTTCCACTCCCAGGGGAAAACCGACAATGATTCCCGAAAGCCACGCCTGCCGGGTGGACAAAGCCCCCGCCACCACCCCCACCCCAAACAGAGCCCCCAACAATTCCAGAGGAGTCAAAACCACAAAAAACCCGCCCAAAAGGGATACCCCACAAACCAAAAAGGAAACCCCCCCAATCCATTTCCAGGAGCGAGGGGAAGACGAACGCGCGATATCTATTTTAGAGGCCAAGTTCATAAAGGAGTGAAGAGACGACAAAAACCCCCGCGGTTTCAGTGCGAAGAATGCGCGGACCCAACGTCACCGGGATCACCCCGCGGTCACACGCCCGGCCCACTTCACCGGGATCAAACCCACCTTCAGGCCCGATCATAACATTTACCACGGGCGGCCGCCCAGCCCGATCGACGGCAGAGAGTATGGATTTCAGGGATTTCTGCGATTCACCTTCCCAAGGAATAATCCAAGTCTCGCTCGGCCCCACACGAGCAAGAACCGCATCAAAATCCAAAGGCCCTGAAAGGAGGGGCGTATCCGCCCGCCCACATTGGGCGGAAGCCGCCCGAGCCACCTTTTCCCAGCGGGCCCTCTTGGCAGCGACCCGATCGGCCGGCACCCGGCCCACATTCCGCTGGGCATGCAGGGCCACAATCTCCGACACACCTAACTCCGTGGCTTTTTCCACGATCCATTCAAAAGTGTCGCCTTTCGGCACCGCCTGATATAAGCGAAGGAAATAAGGGGGTAAAACTGCCGACGCTTCCCCCAAAATTTTTCCTTCCACTTTTCCCGGAGTCACCCCAGTCAACACCCCTCGATAGGATCGATCCACCCCGTCAAAAAGACGAATTTCATCCCCCACTTGTTTCCGTAACACGCGCGCAAGATGAGCTGATTCTTCGGGATCTAAAACGAAAACACCGTCGATGATTCTTTGGGGAGAAACAAAGAAATGAGGCACAAAAAAATCTACTTTCCAAAAACCTTCTTCAGAAATCCCTCTTCAAAGTTGAGCCCAGTCTCGCCCATACTTTGGGCCAGTTCCGCCAACAAACGCCGCTGGTCTTTCGTCAGCTTTGTGGGAATATCCACAATCACGCGCACCAACAAATCCCCTTGACCACCGCCCCGTAACGCGGGCATCCCTTCGCCGCGCACACGAAGAAGCGTCCCCGATTGGGTCCCCGGCGGAATGTGAATCCGAACCGATTTCTGAACCGCGGAGATATCCACTTCTCCGCCCAACGCGGCAAGAGGAATCGACACCTTCTTTTCGGTTAAAAGGTTCGCCCCGTCTCGCTCAAACCGGGCGTCTTCCTCAACTCGAATGATCACAAAAAGATCCCCCGATGGCGCGCCTCGGTCCCCCGCTTCACCGCCCCCCGTCACACGAAGAGCGGTCCCATCTTCCACTCCAGCGGGAATACGCACGGTAATACTTTCGGTTTTCCGCGAGTGCCCCTGCCCGCGACATTCCGCACAAGGGCTGTCCACAATCTGGCCAGCGCCCTGACACCGCGGACAGGGCTGCGCCATAGTAAAGAACCCACGGGTCGCGCGCACCTGCCCCGCCCCCCGACAGTCGGTACAGGTCCGAGCCGAGGTCCCCGGTTTCGCCCCTGACCCCTTACAAACGGAACAGGCGGCCTGATGAGCCACCCTTAACGTGGCCTGGGTGCCCTTAAAGGCGTCGGACAAACTAACGTAGTGTTCCGCTTGAAGGTCGGCCCCTTTCCGAGGCCCCCGACGAGCGCGCCCCCCGCCAAACATTTCCCCAAACACGCTGGAGAAAACGTCACCCACATCCCCCATCCCTTCGAAACCCGAAAACCCGCCTCCCCCGCCACCGGCACCGGCCGCCCCCGCGTGCCCGTATTGATCATACAATTGGCGTTTTTCGGGATTGGACAAGGCTTCGTAAGCCTCGTTGATTTCCTTAAACTTCTCTTCAGCCCCCTTGTTCCCGGGGTTGCGGTCCGGGTGGTGCTGTAACGCGAGCTTCCGATAAGCCTGCTTCAGCTGGTCAGCTGAGGCGGATTTAGAAACCCCCAACACATCGTAGTAGTCGCGTTTGGCCATGAATCTTAGGGCTTCTTGTTCTCGTCAACGACTTCGGCGTCCACCACTTTTTCACCCCCGTTGCCGTTGCCATGAGAAGGCCCATTTGCCGCCGGTCCCTCGCCGGGCATACCCGCCCCCCCTTCCCCACCAGCGGCCTGAGCCTTGGCGTTAGCGGCCTTATACACTTCTTCCGCCAACTTGTGGGAGGCCTGCAACAGGTCCTCTTTGGTTTTCTTAATCTTATCCAAGTCAGTCCCTTTCAAGGCCTCCTTGGAATCATTCAGCGCCCGTTCAATGGCCATCCGCTCGTCCTGGCTCACCTTGTCGCCGTGATCTTTCAGCGCCTTTTCGGTGGAATAGACAACCCCATCGGCCTCGTTTTTCGCTTCAATTTCGGCGGCCTTCTTTTTGTCTTCATCGGCAAACTTCTCGGCCTCTTTGACAAACTTTTCCACTTCGTCCTTAGACAATTTGCTCTTGGCGTGAATGGTGATGTGTTGCTCTTTTTTCGTCCCCATGTCCAAGGCCTTCACGTTCAAAATGCCGTTGGCATCGATGTCAAAGGTCACTTCAATTTGCGGCATACCTCGTGGCGCTGGCGGAATTCCGTCCAGGTCAAAATGCCCCAACGAGGTATTGTCTTTCGCTAACGGCCGTTCCCCTTGCAGGACGTGAATGGTCACCGCCGGCTGGTTGTCCGCCGCTGTCGAGAACGATTGGGACTTCTTCATGGGGATGGTGGTGTTCCGCTCAATCAACTTGGTCATCACTCCGCCCAAGGTTTCCAATCCCAGGGAAAGGGGCGTGACGTCCAACAACAAAACGTCCTTCACTTCCCCTCCCAACACCCCCGCTTGAATGGCGGCCCCTAAGGCCACACATTCCATAGGGTTCACACCGCCTTCGATTTTTCGCCCAATGTAACCTTCAACAAACTTCAACACGATGGGCATCCGCGTGGGTCCACCGACCATAATCACTTTCGTGATCTGGGACGGGGTCAAATCCGCGTCTTTAAGCGCCTGTTCCATGGGGTGCTTGCACCGGTCAATAATGGGCTGAACCAGGGAATCCAATTTGGAACGGGTCAACTTCATCTGTAAATGTTTCGGCCCGGAGGCATCCGCCGTGATAAACGGCAGGTTGATGTCCGTCTCCAACACCGTGGAGAGCTCAATTTTGGCTTTCTCCGCCGCTTCTTTAAACCGTTGCATGGCCATTTTGTCCTTGCGCAGATCGATGCCGTTTTCTTTGCGAAACTCTTCCGCAATGAAATCGATCAACACGTTGTCCATGTCGGTCCCACCCAGTTGGGTGTCCCCGGAGGTGGAAAGGACCTGAAACGTGGCTTCTTTTTCAATCGAGCCCATGTCCATAATGGTCACGTCCAAGGTTCCTCCGCCCAAATCGAAGACCAGAATTTTCTGGGCTTCGCCGGACTTGTCCAACCCGTAGGCCAAGGACGCCGCCGTGGGTTCGTTGACCAACCGCACCACTTCCAAACCGGCGATCTTGCCCGCGTCTTTGGTGGCCTGCCGCTGATTGTCGTTAAAGTAGGCCGGAACCGTGATCACGGCTTTTTCCACCTTGTCGCCCAAATAAGCTTCAGCGTCCCGCTTAATTTTCTGAAGGATAAACGCCGACAATTGCTGGGGCGTGTAATCCTTGCCGTGAATGGAATAATTAAATTCCTGACCCATTTTCCGCTTGAAAGCGAAAACGGTGCCTTCCGTGTTCGAGACCGCCTGCCGACGGGCCGGTTCGCCCACCAACAATTGATCGTCTTTCGTAAACGCCACATAGCTGGGGAACGCCTTGCCCCCCAACGTGGTTCCTTCGGCGGAAGGAATGATGATGGGCTTACCGCCCTCCATCACGGCCGCGGCCGAGTTCGATGTACCAAGATCAATTCCGATTATTTTTCCCATGGATTGCTCCTCCTTGGAGTCTTATATCGCCGGAGCGTCGTCCTGTGACTTCTCTAACGGACGAACGTCTCCCGCACCTTTATGCTTTGAAATCTTAACCCGGGCCGGCCGAAACAACATCCCCTGAAACCGATACCCCTTTTGAAGCACCGCTAAAATCTTGCCTTCTTCCTGATCACTTTCCACGGTTTCCACGGCCTCTTGAAGGTTGTGATCGTACGGGTCCCCTGCCACCGCAACGATTTCTTCCAACCCTTCTTCTTTTAACAACCGCTTAAATTCTCCGTAAAGCATGTCCAAACCCAAGACCATGGATTTGACATCCGGGGACGTGTGCGCGGCCGATTCGGCTTGTTCCATCACATCCATCAAAGAAACCAACCGAAGAATAATTTCTTCTTTCCCCCACCGACGGGAATTCTCTTTTTCCCGCTCCATTCGTTTGCGATAGTTGTCAAACTCCGCTTTTAAGCGAAGAAGTTGGTCGTAATGGTCCGCGGCTTTTAATTTCGCTTCTTCCAGGGATTGGCGCAAAATATCCAGTTCCGAGGTTTTGACTTCAGCCGCCACCTGGGCCGCTTCAGAAAGGGATACAGAATCGTTCACATCACTCATTCGGTCCTCCCACCATTCGGTTCAACGCGTTCGTGACCGCCTGGGCCATTTGATTGACCAGACTCATCATCCGGGAATATTCCATCCGCCGCGGTCCAATGATTCCCAACACACCCACCTGGCGGCCCCCAATCGTGTAACTGGACGAAATCAAACTCACGTTTTTCAAGTCCGGGGACCTGTTTTCCGACCCAATCTTCACCCGCACCGTGGGAAATTTAGAGGAAGACCCCAAAACTCCCATATCTTCCCGAATCAAATTCCCTAAAGCCCGCTTTTCGTCCAAAAGATACACCAACTGCCGTAAATCTTCTTGCCCACCAAAATCCGGAAGCGAAAGAATGTTCCCCGCCCCTTCCAAATAAAATTCGCCCACGTCTCCCAAAGCAAACGCCTCTTCCGTCACATGCCGGGCAAATTCCAACATATCCAATTGCCGCTGGTGAATGGCTTCAATATGGTCCAACAGTGTTTCCCGAACGGTCAGAAAAGGCTGCCCCCGTAACCGCTCGTTCAGCATCCGTTCCAAAGGTTCCCGTAACTCCCGGGGATACCGCCCATCAAAAACCACCTGCCGGTGCTTCACCACCCCGGTGTCGCTCACCATCACCGCCAACAAACGGCGTTCATCCAGGGGGATCAACTCCATGTGCTGAAGCCGCGATTGATCAATCCCCGGCGCCGTCACAAACCCCGTGAATTTAGACAAAACGGAAAGAGTCTTCGAGGTCGAAAGCATCAACTCTTCGATCTCCCGAATCCGCGCTTCGTGTTCATGGCGAATCCGTTCCTCTTCTTTGATGGCCAACCGTTGCAGGTCCACCAAACTGTCCACGTAAAACCGATAGGCCTTGTCCGTGGGCACCCGCCCGGCGGAAGTGTGGGGATGGGTCAAAAACCCTTCCCGCTCTAAATCCCCCATCACGTTGCGAATGGTGGCCGGCGAAAGATCCAATTCCCGCCCCTCCGAAATAAAAGCAGACCCCACAGGCTTACCCGTCTTGATGTACTGATGGATAATGGCCTTAAGAAGTTGCCGCTTCCTCTCTTCCTGCTCGCTATGGGAAAGGGATCTCATTAATTAGCACTCCAACCTTCCGAGTGCTAAAAGTATAACACACCCCCGCCCCCCTGTCAAACAAGAAAAACGGAAGCTACCCTAGGTTGTATCTCCTTAGCCCTCTGAAATAGTTTCCCTCGCCCGCTGGCGGGAGAGGGGCAGGGAGAGGGAATGTCATCGACGGAAAACTTCCCCTTATCCGCCGCTTCTCAGCACCATCTCCCAGGGAGGGGAGATGGAATCCTTTTTTTTCTCAGTTGGGCACTTCAGCGGTGTAAAGTGACACCCTAAATTAATGGTTCTCCTCTCGGGAGAAGGTGCCCCGAAAGGGCGGAAGAGGGACTGATGCTTCCCACAATATGGATTCCCTGGGGTCAGGTTCCCCAAGTTGGAATGGGTGAGGTCTTTAATTAACAGCTCTTTGCCGACCTCGGCTTTCCAGGACGGCGCGGGAAACTTTCCACGGTGAGTTTAGGATTGGGAGAAAAACCGAGACGCCGAAATGCGATAGGCGTTTTTCCCTGCCAAGGAGGCCACTCCCTTTTGACGACAGACCTGTACGAACGGAATTCCACCTAGCTGGGATTGGGTCGCCAAGTGATGGGACGCCACCGAACCATCCGAGAGTTTACTTTCCACTAAAACCCAGGGTTTGTTTTGTCGAAGGATGAGGAAGTCCGTTTCCTCTCGATCCTTTGTTCTGATGTAGTGTAAACGAAAGGGGATCCCCATCGACTCTTCCCAATAGCGCGTCAACGAAAGGAGTTCGCATGCCATCCAGTTTTCATAACGAAGGCCAGGATCAGGCACGCGGGTCCAATCAAATAGGTAAACCTTTGGAGCTTTAAGAAGGGAGCGCTTTATGTTTTTAGCATAGGGTTGAATGCGGAAAAGGAGATAAAAATCCTCCATTCGTCGTAAATGGTTTTTGATGGTCTGTGGACTAAGCTCGATGTGTCCCGCCAAGGAAGCCACTGAAAGAGGGCTCCCCACCATTTCAGGAATGAGGCGATAGAGATCGATAAGATATTCCCGATCAATGATTCGGGTGAGGGCCCCAATGTCTTCACTTACCACCCGGTCAAGATAGTCTTGGGACCAGCGGGCCATGAAGCGGGTTGTCCCATGTAAAAAAGGTTCCGGAAAACCGCTGAAATGAAGTAGTTTCTCCAACCCTTCCTCTGGGAAAGGGGATGCCGCCATGCGTGATTCAACAAACGACACTGGATTCTCATTGGGAGGATGGGAATTCGATGCTCCCTCCAACTCCCCGATCGAAAGGGGGAAAAGGTGGAAGGTAAAATATCGTCCTGCCAAGCTGTCTCCTGCCCTTTTAAACATATCAAACTTTGCCGATCCCGTAATGATGAAACGATATTTTTCTTGGGTAGAGTCGAAAATAGCCTTGAGAACATTTTTCCATTTTGGATACTTGTGGATTTCGTCAAAGCATACCCACAAGGGGCCACCGATGGGGAGGGTGTCTTCGGTAAAAAAAAGCTCGTTATTTTTGTAGCGTTCTCGGACGTCTCTGCGGTCCCATAAATAGTATAAGCCAGAGGTTTTTTCCAGATCAAGCTTTTGACGCGCCAGGGTGGTCTTTCCGCATTGGCGGGGGCCCGTTATGAAACGCATTTGGCGCCCCCACTCTTGGTCGAAGGCTATGGGTCCCATTCGCCGGTTTATCATGAGAGGATCTTACATCATGAACAACAAAAAGTCGACTAAAAACAACCGATACACATTTCAGTCCGACTAAAAGTAATTATCCATCATTTCAGTCGGTTCTGATTATCTTTCAGCCTAAAGAACGTAAGTTGAATCGTTATTTTCGGTTCACGTTCGAACCAATTGTGATGTTGACGATGGCACCGCGTTTATGAAATTGGCAGAATCACGGCACACAATGGCGCGCCATCGTTGGCTATCGGTCAACTGTTCCGCATTATTTTTTAAGGTGGCCAAGGAACGGGCCAGGTTCGTCAGAATCGATTGAATCACCGCCTGTTTTTCGTGTGTGCTGGTGATGGTCAAACGTGTCTGTCCCCCGTGTCGGGTTTGTGTGGCCACCCCGTGCAAGAAGAGCGGGCGGCTGGAAATGGCTTCAAAATGTTTGTTCGGCTGGGCCAACCGGACAAAGAGTGTCTCCCAGTTATAAACCAAGGGCACCATACGGGCCACCAATGAGCAACGAGCTAAATCGTGTGTGGTAAAACCTCCCCATCCTTCGTCGAATCCCGGGTCCAACTAAAAAATTCAGGTTAACTTAAACGCCAAGATCTCCGGCCCACAATTCCTCGACAAACAGTTTCCAAGGGACAACGCGTATTCCGCCCACTAATTCCCGAGGTTCCGGCTCCAGGCAAACAACGAGTTTTTTCCTCACCGGACCGTCTTCGTTGATGGCGTTCAAAGCCGCCAGATCCCCAGCATGAACCCGAGCCCCCCCCTTCACCTCAATGGCCACATCCTTGTCCCCCAGAATAAAATCCACCTCCTGGCCTGTGCTCGTCCTCCAAAAAGTGACCGGGAGATCCGGGGAACGATAGGCCTTGTACGCGAGTGTTTCCATGAGAATAAACTGTTCGAAAGATTTCCCAAACTCCGCGCTTCCCAAAAACGGTCGTCGTCGTGCTAAATAATTCGTTACCCCGACATCAAAGAGATAAAATTTCTCCGTCAAAATCATCCGTCGATTTTTCGAACTCTTCCAAGGCGGGATTCGAAACCCCAGATAGGTATCTTCAAGAATATCGAAATAGGTTCGAACCACCCGATTCGAAATCCCCACTTCCCGGGCCACATTGGCATAGTTTAATAGTTCACTTGAGGAGATCGCCGCCACGCGCAGAAAATCGGAAAAAGCCGGGATGTTCTGTACCAAGGCTTCTGCCGCAATTTCTTCTTTTAAATAGTCGGCGGTGTAAGCCCTCAGTTCCTCGATTGGACTTGGCGAGAGGAAATGGGCCGGCAAGAGCCCCGAAATCATCACACTCTCCAAATCAAACCCCTTCACTTCGGTATAAGAGAGAGGGGTCATGGTTCGTTTCCAGGCCCGGCCACCAAGGAGGTTAGCGTGACCGCGCCGAAGTTTTCGGGCACTGGATCCTGTCAAAAGAAAAGAGAGCCCCTTGTTTTCAATCAACCAATGAACTTCATCAAGAAGAGCGGGAATTTTCTGGACTTCATCTATGACCAAAAGCCCCCGGTGGTTCTGATGCCTTTCCCGAAGGAGGGATGGGCGAGAAGCGAAGTCCGCATAGACGTCGGTCTTTAACAAGTCAATGACAGTGACGTCCGGAAAAGAATGGCGAATCCAATAACTCTTCCCCACTTTTCGTGGCCCCCAAAGAAAAGAGGACTTACCAAAGGGAAGATTTAGAGACAGGGCTCTTTTTGAAATAGATCGCATAGCGCTATTTTATCCGGATAAACGCGCAGCGTCAAGTATTTCATTTTCCCCATCTTTCCCATTCATTTCCCATTGAAAAAAATGATTTCCGGACATATAAGGATAGAGAATGGACTACCTTGCGCTGCTTAAACGCCTGGCCCCGCTGGGGTTCTTGTTATTGATGGCCCCCTGGCGGGCGGACGCGGTGATTTCGGACGGCATGAACGCGGAGAACATCCTCGGTCAACTGGACGACAGCGACAACCCCGTCTGGAATACCAATGTCCCCAACTACCGGCCCAATGCTCAAGGGTTTAATATTCCCACGGATGTTGCCATCGACACCAGCACCCATCGATTGTTTGTAACTGATTATTCCAACAATCGTGTCTTAGTATTTGACTTGGATTCCAGCAACAACCTGGTGGACCGGACCGCTGACCATGTGTTGGGGCAACCCAACTTTTCCGGATTTCAATACCAAACCACCCAAAATGGGATGTACAACCCAATCGGTTTGGCTTATGACCCTGGTGGGCAACGTCTGTTCGTGTCCGACTACAACAATCACCGGGTCCTTGTGTTTAACATTTCAACCCTATCGGATGGTCAACAGGCGGACTATGTCCTTGGACAAACAGATTTTACTTCAAGGAGTTCCGCGGCCTCTCAAACGAAGATGAATCTGCCCATGAAGTTATTCTACGACGGCACCACCCACCGGCTCTACGTGCCTGAGCTTTCAAACAACAGAGTCCTTGTCTTCAATGTGTCTTCCATCACAAACGGTCAAGCCGCCAGTTATGTTTTGGGTCAGCCCAACTTCACTTCCAACACAGCCAGCACATCCCAGAATGGCTTGAACACACCCCGATCGGTGGAACTGTCCACCACAACACAAAAACTCTTTGTGGCAGACTACGGCAATAACAGGGTGATGGTGTATGACGCTTCCTCTCTTTCCAACGGACTGAACGCGTCCTCCGTGATCGGCCAATCCAACTTTACCACCAACACATCCGCCACGAGCCAAACCGGCCTAAATAACCCCTACGGATTGGCCTATGATCCTGGGTCTGATCGTCTATTTGTTTCCGATTACTCGAACCACCGGGTCATGGTCTTTGACGGCACAACCAACACCAACAACCCCACAGCCCTCAACGTTCTGGGGCAAGCGAACTACACCAATGGAACCTATGGCACAAGTCGAACTCGACTTTTTTACCCGCGAGGACTTGCGATGGATTCCGGCAACAAACGATTGTACGTGGCCGACGGATTGAATTACCGTGTTGTCTTCCACGATGTGAACTCCATTGTGAACGGCCAAAACGCGGAGGGGGGATTCGGCCTGCAAGACGGATCCGGGGCTGATTCGTGGACCTCGTATCTTATGAATGCCCCCCCCAACGACAGGGGATTCGTAACGCCCTACGGGGTTTCGTTAGATAGCTCAACCCACAGACTGTTTGTCAGTGACACGAGAAATAACAGGGTATTGGTCTTTGACTTAGATGCCAACGACACCATCGTGGACAGAGTGGCGGACTATGTGTTGGGTCAAACGGATTTTAACAACGCGGTGCCCGCGACAACACAAAACAGGTTAAACTTTCCAATTGGACTGGCCTACGACCCAATAGGGAAACGCTTGTTTGTTGGGGATATGCTTAACGGGCGAATTATGGTCTACGACCTCAGCGGTGGAATCACCAACGGACAAAATGCCTCAAATGTCCTTGGCCAACTCAACTTCACAACGGCGGGAGCCGGTTCGGGTCAAAACAAATTCAATGCATTAAGAGGGCTGGCCTACGATCCGCTCACCCATCGATTGTATGTGGCGGATTATTCTAACAATCGCGTGTTGGTGTTTAACGTTTCCACCATCACGGACGGAATGAACGCCAGCGCTGTTTTGGGCCAACCGGACTTTGCCACGATTTCCGCAGGCGTAACACAAAGTAAAATGAGTGGCCCCTACGGGGTTGCCTTGGACATCGCTGGGCAGAGATTGTTTGTGTCTGATTATTCAAACAAACGGGTTCTGGATTTTGATGTGTCCAGTCTGAGCAACGGCCAAGCCGCCACCCATGTGTTGGGTCAACCCAACTTTACCAGTAACGCTGCCTCCACGTCCCAAAACGGGATGAGCGGTCCCTACGGGGGGGCTTACGATTCAATCAGTGGACGGCTTTATGTCTCCGATCATACGAATAACCGCATTTT